>JAJYAF010000026.1:0-10680 GCA_021779655.1 Pseudomonadota bacterium | reverse complement strand
ATGACGATGCCGAACCCCGCCCGCAATGGCTGAAGCGGATCGAGGCGCATTTTCTTTCCGACCCAAAAATCGGAGGCGTTGGCGGACGTGATTGGGTTCACGAAGATGGTGCCATCGTACAAGGGCAGCAATCTCTCGTGGGACGGGTGCTCTGGTTCGGGCGGATTGTGGGAGAGCACCACCGGGGGACAGGACCAGCAAGGGATGTCGACATCGTGAAAGGAGCAAACTGTTCTTTCCGAATGGCTGCAATACGGAATATCGGCTTTGACATCCGGTTGCGGGGCAAGGGCGCTCAGGTGCATAATGATATGTTAGCCAGCCTTGCACTTCGTAAGGCAGGATGGCGTATTCTGTATGATCCAGCCGTCGCGGTGGATCATTTTCCGGCGCAACGCTTCGATAACGACCGGCGCCGGAGCTTCAATCCAGTGGCAACCGCCGATCGGGCCTATAATTTGCGGCTGGCTTTGCGGATGGTATCGCCCGGCTGGAAACGCATGACCGCTCTGATGTGGTTCTACCTGGTCGGCACGCGCGACGAACCGGGCTTGGTGAATTTTTTGCGGATGCTCGCGCGCGGTGAGCCTTATGCCGTACACCGGTTCTGCTCGGCCCACGGTTTTATGATTGAACGGCGCCAATGAACGAAGCTAGAAATCGCCGCCGTTCTCAGCTTTGCTATGCTCTGATATTGGGCTTCACAGGGTTCACCGCCCTTCTCCTGGCGGTGCATGGCGGTTCTGTTGTCAATTACGCGTTTCCTGTGCTGGCATTTGCCGTCGCGGGCGCGGTGTTGATGTTGCGGCCCAATGTCTATTGCGCTTTCGTATGGTGGATCTGGCTGTTCACACCTTTGGTGCGGCGGCTGGTGGATTACCAGACGAGCTATCACAATATCAGCCCAGTGATGCTGGCCCCGATATTGGTGACCGGATATACGGCGCTTTCCCTGTTACGGCACATCCGGTTCATTCTTCGGCGGGACATGCTGCCGATCTTTATGATCCTGCTGGTGCTTACTTATGCTTTCTTTGTCGGCGTCATTATAAACGGCGCGCCGGCCGCGGGGTTTGAGTATCTCACATGGCTTTTGCCCGTAACGTTCGGCATCTACATGCTCAGGCAGCGTGAGCAGTTCGATGATATACGCAAAACCTTTATTTTTGCGAATAATCTGGGACTGTTGCTGATCGGCGCTTATGGCATTTATCAATTTTTCAGGCTGCCGCCTTGGGATGCTTTTTGGCTTCAAGCCAGCAAGATCACGGCGGTTGGCGCCGGAACGGCGGAATCCGTGCGGATTTGGAGCACGATGAATTCACCCGGCCCCTACGCGTTTGCGCTCGCCCAATCGCTGGTTTTTATTTTCGTTTCGAAAGGCCTTCTGCGGCTTGCGGCCGGTGGAATTGGTTTCCCGGCTTTTGGTTTATCCCTGGTGCGTTCCGCCTGGGCATGCTGGGCGCTTGCGGTGGCCTATATCGTCTTTCGCGCCAGGGCCAAAACACGTATTCGTGTCGCCGCTGCGGCGATAATCGTCGTCGCTGTCAGCATACCGCTTGTCACCGCCGGGCCGGTGGCAGACCAGGTAGCGGCCAGGTTCTCTACTTTCGGAAATCTCTCTCAGGACAATAGTTATAAAGCCAGGCAGCAAATCTACGCCACCACAGCGCTCGATGCGTTTATGCAGCCAATCGGTGTCGGTTTCGGGCAGATCGGCGTTTCCGGAAAACTTTCTGCGGGACATACGGTTGTTTTTGACGCTGGTGCACTGCAAGCGCCCTTGGAATTCGGCTGGGTTGGCGCTCTACTTTTCGGTTATGCCATTGTCGTATTATCGCTTCGGGTTTTGGGCAGCACGTTGAAATCGCGCGACCCGATCGCAATCGCGGGCGGGGGGCTGTTTCTCGCAATGATACTTGAAAACCTCCTGAACTCTGATTTCACCTCGACGTTGGGAATTTCGATCTGGGTGAGCTACGCGTTTGCGCTGGGCATGGCGCCGGCCTATGCGCGGGGGAAATCGTCACGGCGGATCGAGCCTCTTCGCTCCCCACCGCTGGCTGCTGAGTAGGTCACACGAAGCCGCGATGAAGATCGGGATTTTCCATGCCACGTTGCCCTCAGCCGGCCGCAAATTGGGCGGCGTGGAAGTGTTTGTGCATAGGCTGGCCTCAGCCCTCGTAAGCGCGAAATGCGACGTAGAAGTCATCAGCTTGACCGAGCCGCCCCCGGAAGCGGTGTATAAACATCGCCAGCTTTTTCAGCGTTTTCCTTCGTTAAAAAATAACCAGATGCTTCGGTTGGGGCTGCTTCCTGCCTTGCTCAATTTTTCCGGTTTTGGGCGGTACGATGTCGTGCATTTGCACGGCGATGACTGGTTTTACGTGGCAAGGAACATCGCGACCGTCAGGACTTTCCACGGCTCCGCCATTTTTGAAAGCCGGTCCGCGAAGACACTCAAACGAAAGCTTGCGCAACGCATGGTCTATCCGCTTGAGCGGTTCGCCGGCTTGCTCGCCGATGTTGTATTGGCGGTTGGAACGGAGGCAAGCCGGATTTACCATGCCGATGGTGTGGATAAACCGCTCGTCTCAGCACTGCAATTTCATCCTGGGGAAAAAACGCCCGAGCCAAGCTTTGTCTTCGTCGGCCTGTGGAAGGGCCGGAAGCGCGGGGAATTTGTGGCTGAACGGTTTTCCAACGAGATTTTACCCAACCTTCCGGATGCAAAATTGTATATGGCATGCGATTTCGTCCCCAAGGCCAAGGGAATTGTCGACCTGAACCACCCAAGCGACGCGGTGCTTGCCAAGACAATCCGCGAAGCATGGGCGCTGCTTTCCGCCAGCACCTACGAAGGTTTCGGCATCCCTTATCTGGAGGCGATTTCCAGCGGCACGGTGGTCGTCACCACGCCAAATTCCGGCGCGGAATATGTGCTGGAGAATGGGAAGTATGGGCTTATCGTGCCGGATGAGCGCTATTCCGAGACCGTGCTGAAAATCGCCCGGGATAGGGCACTCAGGCAAAATTACGAATCCCTTGCGCTTAGCCGGGCCGCCGATTTCTCCGAAAACCAGGTAATCGCGGAACATATTGCATTCTATCGCGCCGCCATCGAAAAGAAGCGTCACGGGCGCCGGGCATAGAACGTGCTGAAATCTCTACAGCTTGGACTGCATTGGTTTCCCGAAAATCAGGGTGGGCTGGACCGGGTTTACTATGAGCTCTGGCGTAGCCTGCCGATGGCGGATGTTGCGTTCACCGGCCTCGTCGCCGGAACCAGCCGGTGCAACACGGAAACGCATGGCGCCATCCAGGCTTTTGCCGAAAGCGGCGCGCCGCTTCTGGCACGGTGGAAGGGCATGCGCCAAGCCTATGCCAAAGCGGTCCGGGGCAACCGGCCGGACATCGTGGCTTCCCATTTCGCGCTTTATGCGCTGCCGATTATAGACAAGCTCGGCAAACTGCCATTTGTCGTGCATTTCCACGGGCCATGGGCGAACGAAGGCGGGGTGGAGGGCAATACCGGTTTGCACCGGGCGGTTAAGATTCAAATCGAAAATCTCATCTATCGCCGGGCTTCCCGGGCTATCGTGCTGTCCAACGCGTTCGCCGACCTGCTTTCTATCCAGTATAAATTTCCCCGCGAGCGTATTCATGTCATTCCTGGCGGCGTTGATCTCGCGCGGTTCAATACCGGGCTTTCACGCGAGGATGCACGAATGCGCCTTGGCTGGCCGCCGGATCGTCCTGTTATCGTATCTGTCCGCCGGCTCGTTCCGCGAATGGGACTTGCCAATCTGCTGGACGCCATGCGCACCATCCGCATGAAAATACCGGAGGCCCAGCTGATGATCGCGGGTCAGGGTATGTTGCGGGCTGAGCTTGACCGGCAGATTGAAGCCCTGGGCCTTTCCGCCAATGTTCGCATGCTGGGTTTTGTTAGCGATGATGCGTTACCGCTTCTCTACGCGGCGGCGGATCTTTCGGTTGTACCGACAGTGGCGCTGGAAGGGTTCGGTTTGATCGCGGCTGAATCCCTTGCTTCAGGAACGCCATGCCTGGTTTCGCCCGTGGGTGGGTTGCCGGAAGTGGTCTCCGGGCTCTCCACCCAGATGGTGCTGCCTTCTCCGGCGCCAGAGGACATCGCCGAAGGTATCGTCGCGGCCCTTAATGGCGGTCTCGATCTGCCGGACTCCGCCTCCTGCCGGGCCTATGCCGCCGCCTCTTTCAACTGGAACACCATCGCCGGCCAAATCGCCTCAGTCTACCGTCTTGCCACCGCATGAAGATTTTGTTTCTCGACCAGACGGCGGAGCTTGGCGGCGGCGAATTGTCGCTGCTTTCAGAAGTGACTTATCTTCCACATGAATGCGCCGTTTTTTTGTTCGAGGATGGGCCTTTGCGCGCGTTGCTGGAAAACGCGGCCATTCCTGTCACCGTCGCGGGAAACCCGTTTGGCGCCATTGCCGTAAAGAAAGGTTCCGGTTCTATCGCCGCCCTGCTCGCGGTGCCGGCGGTGGCCAGCCTGGTACTGGAAGCGGCGCGGCGCGCCCGGCGCTTCGACCTGATCTACGCCAATTCCCAGAAATCCCTTATCGTCGGCGCGCTGGCCTCCCTGCTGGCACGGCGGCCCCTGGTTTGGCATTTGCACGACATTCTGGACGCGGCACATTTCAGCGCATCAATGCGCCGCTTCGCCGTGGGCGTGGGAAATTGGCGGGCAGCGCGCATTATCGTCAATTCTCATGCGACGGCAGAGGCATTCGTCCGGCTCGGCGGGGATGCTTCGAGGATTTCGCTCGCCTATCAGGGAATTGATGAAGCGCCTTTTTCCGCGGTTTCGCCCGGCGAAATCACGCGCCTGCGGGCCGAGTTGGAACCCGGCGGCCGGCCGCTTATCGGCGTGTTCGGGCGGCTTTCGCCCTGGAAGGGACAATCGTTATTTATCGAGGCAATTGCAAAGCTATCCGGTGTCGTTGGTGTCATTGTCGGCGGCCCGTTATTCGGCGAGGAAGCCTATGCGGCCGCGCTTGAGGAAAAAGTGAACAACCTCGGCCTTGATGACCGGATCCGGTTTCTCGGTTTCCGGCAGGATATCCCGGCATTGATGCGGTGCATGGACGTGATCGTTCACAGCTCGGTGGCGCCTGAGCCTTTCGGTCGCGTGGTGGTCGAAGCGATGCTTGCGGGCAAGCCCGTGGTTGCAAGCGGCGCCGGCGGAATTCCCGAAATCGTCCAGAATGGCAAGACCGGCTGGCTCTACCCGCCTGGGGATGCCAAAGCGCTGGCTGAAACGCTGGAGGAGGTTCTGGAAAACCGCGCGCGGACGGCAGCGGTTGCGGCCGCGGGGCAGGCGCATGCGCGAGACAACTTCTCGCTCGTGGCGGCCATCCGTCAGGTCGATGCCGCCTTGCGGCAGGTGAACATAGCCGCTTCAGCCTGAGGAAATCTTGCGCGCAGATCTTTTTTTAGGAATCCGCGTTGACTTCCTGGAGCACCTGAAAGCCTTCAAATTCCGGCCGGGTGATGGTGAGCGGCTTGTTCGAACCGGCATTGGCATGGGCCGCCCGGAATTGTTCGGATCGCGTCCATGCCTCGAAATCTTCCACTGAGCGCCATACGCTATGGGAGGCATATAGGACGTGGTCCTCCTTCGCCGGGCCTTGCAACAAATGGAAACTGATGAAACCCGGAACGGTCTTCAGGTAGATATCCCTGTTGAGCCATCGGCTTTTGAAGGCATCCCGCTCCTCAGGGCGGACTTTGAAACGGTTCATCGCAATATACATCTCGGTCTCCCGCGGCCAGCCAGAATTGCGCCGCCAGCCGGACCGGCGGCGCAGCCGCAATTTTGAACCAGCTGGCAGCGGAAGACAACCGCTCCATTCTGTCCCGCGCGGTACAGCAGATCGCCGCGCTATACATCATGGCTTTTGCTCACAGGTGATGCTCTCGAGCGGCACAGGCAAGTAAAAATATTTGCGATAGAACGCCCACACGAAAGCGGGGTGCAGGCCGAGCACGGCCTCGATGCGTTGGATGGCACAGACGTTCATCCGCTCACGCCGCTCAAGCATGTTGCGTTGGTCCGCCTGGAAATAGGTTTCGCGTTCTCGCGCCAATACGGCGGGTGCTTGCGATCGTGCGGGAGGCAAACAAGCATCGATGTTCCCATCACGGGCCACGCATTTCCAACCGGCGCCGGTGACCAATGCATCAGCTTGCTCCGGATGGGACAGCGCATCGCGCTCGATGAATATCTCCTGAACACCATAGGATTCAAGAAAGACCGAAAATTCATGACGATCGATCGCATCAAACCTGTTGTTGAACAACGGCACGATCAATGGCCATTGCGAAAACGGCCGGCCAATTCCTCCACCTAGATAGCCTTGCGCAACCAACTTGAAGCGTAGGTTGGATGCATACTGAGCGCCGATATGGTCGCCTGAAAATGGCAGGATGAATACGTGAGCGCCGGCGGGAATCTCATCGGAACCGTGAGCGATGAAGATTGACGGGATACACAACTGCGTCCAGTGACCAACCTCAGCAACATTCGGCATGCAGAACGCGAAGGCGCCCACCGCGGCAGCAAAACGCCCAGCCACGACCCGGCGTGGAGATGGGCGCGCCAGCCAGGCAGCCAGGCCAAGTGCCAGCGCGAGCCATGCATAGAGCATCAAGCGCGCGGGCAACATATCGTGCGCAACCGGCAACCAGGAGAGAAGCCTCCAGGGCGCAGGCAAAATAGCATGGCCGGCGAGGTGCAGGACTGGGCCGATCGAGAGAATTGCGGCAATAAAGCCAAGTTCCAGGAGAAGCCGGATTTTCCGCTCGGAATTGCCCAAGCCGATCCAGACCAGCAGGCAAATCAGCGGCAGGCCGAGATAACCGGCTTCTTCACTGAAATTTCCTTGAAACCGCTGGGCCAGCGGCGCAGCCAGATGACCAAATGGCCAGGTGATTGGAGTTGGCACAACAAAGTTGAGCAGATCGGTTGAGAAATCGGCGGGAGAAGGAATGCTCGTGTCAGAACGGGCTCCACCGAAAAGCATCATGAACAAGAGCGGGGAGCTTAGGAGGAAGGTGACAACAAGCCCTCCGAAAATGCCCGGCGCAAGACGGCGTAAAACGGGACGTAAATCGGGATCGCGTGTCCAGATCCAGCAAGCCGCGAGAGCCGACAGCATAAGGAAACTGGCGGCAATTTCCTGCGACACCCCGAACTGGACAGCAAACAGGACGCCGGTGACGAGAGCAAGAAGAACGGGTGACCAATCATGTCGGATCGCGCGCAACCCTGCCCAGACGAGCAATGGCACGGCAGGGATAAAGGTCAGATTCAAATGACCAAGGGACTGGCCCATTTCATAAGTGGAAAAGCCGAAGACAAGACCAGCTACGAAGGCCGGCAGCGTTCGACCGGTCAGTTCGCGGGCGGCCCAGAACATGCCCACACCGGCAAGACCTGGGGCAAGGCGCATCAGCCAGTTATAGGTGGCCAGTGCTCCGTATACATAGGTGAACGGGGCGGCGAGCACGCCCAAAGCCGGGATAGACGTACGCCATGCGAGGCTCAGACCAGCCGGAGCCGCAACGTAGCTTGTCCGAAACAAACCGAGATGATGTTGCAGCGCAAAAGGGAACCAATTCAAAAACCAAATGAATTGCTCCGGATCAGCGCCATAACCGATGTAAACAAGCCCAGGGCCAGACGGCGCGGCACCAAAAAAAATTATACTCAGACCGGCAAGGATTCCACAGGCCAGCCACGCGCCGGCGAGAGACTTGAAGCGCAAGATGGCGAAACTCCTTTTCGAACAGGCGTTGTAGAACGCCGGGCCACATCGCAGCCTTGCACGCGGCCATTCATCACGCCGTTCAGACCATGGCGCCACAATCCGGCCATGACGCAAGAGAGCCAAATGGGTAGTGTTTCAGTAGCTGAATCAGCGCCGGAAGTCCTATGCGACTTCCACCCTCCGCGATACCGCTTTTTAAGGATCGGTTTGCGGTTGCAGCAGCGCGTAACGGTAGATGCTGCGCAAAAAGTTCTCGCGGAGCCTGGTTTCGTTCCGTTTCAGATATGCCTGCATTTGTGGCGTCATTTTCCTTTTCAGCAGCAGCCGGTCCATGGCTACCGCCTCCGTCAACCCGCGCAGCGCCGGGCCGAGCGCGCCGGATCGCAGCGCGCGCAGGATATATCCGCAAATCCGGGGCAGCAGCGCCATCCATGAGACATGCCATTTCCGCGCCACGATCAACCGGTTGCGCACGAATAGCCGCATCCGCTCATCCTGCCAGCCAACCCGCGCCTGCGGCGACATATTATGAATCACGGTAAGCGCGCCCTCATAGCGGACCCGCCAGCCGAGTGCGATCGCCCGGAGCGCGAAATCATATTCTTCCCAGGTGAAGAACAATGCCGCGTCGTAGCCACCGGCGTCGATCCAGGTCCGGCGACGGATGGCGTGCCCGGCGCCCACGAAGGTGGTGGCGGTGAAGCTGCCATGCGCGCATAATTTGAGGCTTTGCGGATAGCCCCAGCTGAAATCGTCGAGATGGATGCCATCCCGCGCGGCGATCCGAAAGCCGATGACGCCGAGATCGGCGGATTGCTCGAACCGCGCGAGGGCCCTGGCCGCGACGCGTTCGTCGGCGAAGACGGCATCGTTGTCGAGCGCCACGATCATTTTTCCGGAACCCAGCGCGGACAGAAAATTCCGCCCCCCGGCAACGCCAAGGTTGGCTTCGGAAACATAATAACCGAGATTGGAACAGGCCTGGAAGGCATCCGCATAGGCACGGCGCACGGGCGCGGCCGACCCCTGGTCCAGTACACTGACATGGAAGCTGAGGTTCTGCTGGCGCAGCGCGGAATCCACGGCGGCCAGCGTTTCAGGCAGCCGGTCCTTGGTCAGGATGATGATATCGGCGTCGTATCCTCGGGCCGGCGGAGGAGAGCCGGCAATCAACTCCGGCGCTGAATGAGAGGTTTCCCCGCTGCGCGACATCCCCCTGCCCCCTTGTCACTCTCGTTGCCGAGGCGCTGCTAAGTTCAGGACCGCGCGGATATCTCGTGGCGTATCCCCGAAAGAACGCGGCAGCCAGCACAGCTTAGCCGCGTGCCGGAGGGAACGCAATCTTTGGTTGTATCGTACGCGCCGAAATCGCGCGCTAATCGGCGAACGGATCCTGCATGAGGATGGTATCGTCCCGTTCCGGGCTGGTGGAAAGCAGGGTAACCGGCGCCTCCACCAGCTCCTCGATCCTCTTGACGTATTTGATGGCCTGCGCCGGCAGTTGCGCCCAGGAGCGAGCGCCGCGTGTCGAGCCGGACCAGCCTTCCAGCGTCTCGTAGACGGGCTTCGCGGCCGATTGCGCGGCAAGGGATGCGGGCAGGTGGCTCATCCGTTCACCGGAAATCTCGAAGCCGACGCCGATCTTGAGTTCGGGCAGGCCGTCCAGCACATCGAGCTTGGTGAGGGCCAGGCCATCAATGCCGCTGACCTTGATGGCCTGGCGGACGAGGGCCGCGTCGAACCAGCCGCAGCGCCGCGAACGGCCGGTGACCGTGCCGAACTCATGGCCGCGTTCGCCGAGCAGGCGGCCGGTTTCGTCGTGCAGCTCGGTGGGGAAAGGACCAGCGCCCACGCGCGTGCAATACGCCTTGGCAATGCCCAGCACGCGGCCGATGGCGGCCGGGGCGATGCCGCTGCCCGCCGCAGCACTTCCCGCCACCGTGTTGGAGGAGGTGACGAAGGGATAGGTGCCATGGTCGATATCGAGCATTACCGCCTGCGCACCCTCGAACAGGATACGTTTGCCGGCCCGCCGCGCCTGGGCGAGACGCTCCCACACCGGTTCCGCGAAGGGCAGGATTCTGGGCGCCAGCGCCAGCAGATCGGCCAGCAGCACGTCCTTGGCGAAGGTCTGCGCCCCCAGCCCGGCCAGCAGCGTGTTGTGGTGGCGCAGCAATTCGTCGAGCTTGGCGGAAAGCGTCGCCGGCTCGGCCAGATCGGCCAGACGGATGGCGCGGCGGCCGACCTTGTCTTCGTAAGCCGGGCCGATCCCGCGATTGGTCGTGCCGATTTTCCGCGCGCCGCGCGCCGCCTCGCGCGCGGTGTCGAGCGCCACATGCAGCGGCAGGATGAGCGGGGCGTTCTCGGCGATGCGCAAGGTCTCGGGCGTAACCGTGAGGCCCTGGCTGGCAACCCGCTCGATCTCCGCCAGCAAGGCGTGCGGATCGATCACCACGCCGTTGCCGATGATGCCGAGCTTGCCGCGCACCAGGCCCGAAGGCAGCAGGGAGAGTTTATAGGTCTGGTTGCCGACGACCAGCGTATGCCCGGCATTGTGGCCGCCCTGGAAGCGCACCACGATATCCGCGCGGCTCGCCAGCCAGTCCACCACCTTGCCCTTGCCCTCGTCGCCCCATTGCGCGCCGATGATGGTGACATTGCTCATTGGTTTGATGGATCCTTAAAAACCGGAACGACGGCGCCGTCGCGGCAGAGATGCGTGCAGCGCAGCCGCCTGGCTTCCTGCATCGGATCGGCCACCGGTTGCAAGCCCGGAACGGTCGCGAAGCTGCGCGCCCGGTAGGCCCTCGCGGTTTCCGGCGGTGTGCCGTATTCCAGATAAAGGCGCGGCCGCAGCGGCGGCGGC
>JAJYAF010000432.1 GCA_021779655.1 Pseudomonadota bacterium | reverse complement strand
CGGGGGCTGAGCCGGCGGCGGGGCGGGGCGCGTGGCCGGTGCCGGGCGCGGCCGGCCGGCCAGCGGACGCACCGCCCGGACATAGCTTGCCCAGAGTTCAAGATCGGCTTCCGAAAGCGCGGCACTCTTTTTCATCGGCCAGCCCAAGCTCATTCCTCGGGCTTTTTCTTCTCCCGGCGCGGATTGCGCAATCCGGCTTGACGCGGCACCGCGCCGCCCTGGCAGAATGGCCGTATATGGACGCCGCGCCGAAAATTTCGCCAAGACGCATGGGCCTGATGGCGGTGCTGGGATTTTCCTCCGGCCTGCCGCTGGCGCTTTCCGGGTTCACGCTGCGCATGTGGCTTACCTCCGCGCATGTCACGCTCGGGGTGATCGGGCTTACGGCGAATATCGGGCTCGCCTATTCGCTCAAATTCCTCTGGGCGCCGGTTTTCGACGAATTGCCGCCGCCGCTCTGGCTCCGCCGGCTGGGGTGGCGCCGGGGCTGGCTGCTGCCGGTGCAGGCGCTGCTCGTTCTGGCGATCGCGGCGCTCGGCCTCTCGGAACCGGCAAGGAGCGTGGCGGTGACGCTGGCCGTCGGCGCCGGGCTTGCCTTCGTTTCCGCGAGCCAGGACATCCTGATCGACGCCTGGCGGATCGAGACATTTCCGCTCCGGCAGCAAGGCGCGGCGCTGGCCTGCTATGTGTGGGGCTACCGGGCGGCGCTGCTGATTTCCGGCGCCGGCGTGATCGCCTGGTCGGCCAGCGTGGGCTGGCATGCGGCAATTCTGGCGATGGCCGGGCTGGCCCTGGCGGGACCGGCGGCAACGCTGCTGGCGGCGGAGCCCAAGCGCGCGGCGCGCGCCATGCCGGCGGGCTTCGCGGCGCGTTTCGCCGATGCGGTGCGCGCGCCGCTCAAGGATTTTCTGAACCGCCGGGGGGCTTGGGCGATCATCGCCTTCATCATCCTGTTCCGCCTGGGCGAGGCTCTCGCCGGCGTGATGCTCGCCCCCTATTATACGTATCTCGGGTTCAACCGCGCGGCGATCGCCGTGGCCAACGGGCCGGTTTCGCTGGCGGCGACGCTGGCCGGCGCGGCGTCCGGCGGCTGGCTGGTGGCCAGGATCGGCACCGGCCGGGCGTTGCTGTTGACCGGGACGTTCCAGACGGCGGCGCTGCTGATGTACCCGGCGCTCGGGCTGTTTCCGCACCAGCCGCATATGCTGGTCGCGACCTCGGCGCTCGAATCCTTTGCCGAGGGCTTCGCCGACGCGGCGTTCCTGACCTATCTGTCCGGGCTGTGCAATACCGCCTTCACGGCCACGCAATACGCGCTGCTCTCCTCGCTGGCGCCGCTTGCCCTGCGGACCTTGGGCGGCCTTTCCGGCTTCATCGCCGCGGCAACAGGGTTCATCCCCTTTTTCATCCTCACGGCTTTCGCCGCGCTGCCCGCCATGGCCCTGATGCTGCTGATCCTGAAACGCTATCCGCCCGCCAACACCGCCCGGCGCGGCGTGGGCGATCCGCCACGCGAGGCATCGCTAACCTGAAGCCGGCACGGCGGCATGCCCGGCGGCCGGCTCACGCATGGGCGGCCTGGGTGGCCATCTGGGCGCGGCGCTGCTGCCACAGGCTCACGAAATCGACCGGGCCGAGCAGTACCGGCGGGAAGCCGCCATCGCGCGTGACATCCGCGAGGATATTGCGCGCGAAGGGAAAGAGCAGGCGCGGGCATTCCACCAGGAGGAACGGCTCCTGCTGGTTTTCGGGCACGTTGTTCAGGGTGAACACCCCGGCAAAGGAAAGGTCGGCGATGAAGACGATTTGCGGCTTCCCCGCCGCGCCGCCATTGGCGGCCTGCGGCTCCGCCATCGTCGCTTCGGCCCGTGTGGCGAGCGTGACTTCGAACACCGGTTGGCTCTCCTCGATCCGGCGCACCTGGACATCGAGATTGATGGCGACCTGCGGCGCGGCGCGGAGGAGGGTGTAGATCGCCGGCGCGTTCGGAACCTCGAACGACAAATCCTTGATGTATTGCGCGTTGACGACAAGCGGCGGTTGCGCCAGCATGGAATCGGACATTCTGCGTAAGCTCCCCGAGCTTTGGTTTGCGGGGATCGCCTAGCATGCCCGCGCCGGCGTTGCCAGCATTGCGGAATCGGAGGCCATGGCATTCACGATATTTATCGACGGCGAAGCGGGCACGACCGGGTTGCAGATCCGCGAACGGTTGACCCGGCTGCCGCAAGCCGCGTCCGGCCTTGCGCTGATCAGCCTCGACGAAGGGGAGAGAAAGCATCCGGCGGCGCGGCTCGCCGCGATGCGCGAGGCGGATATCGCGGTTCTATGCCTGCCGGACGAAGCCGCGCGGGAGGCGGCGGAGATGGCGCTTTCCCTGGGTGAGGCCGCGCCGAAGCTGCTGGACGCCAGCACCGCCCACCGGCTGGCGCCGGGCTGGACCTATGGCTTCCCCGAACTCGGCCCCCGGCAGGCGGCGGAAATCGCGGCAAGCCGCCTGGTGGCGAACCCGGGCTGCTACGCAACCGGCGCCATCGCCTTGTTGCGGCCGCTGGTGGATGCCGGCTGGCTCGACCCGGGGCAGGATGTCACCATCCAGGGCGTCTCCGGCTATACCGGGGGTGGCAAGCCGATGATCGCGGCCCATGAGGCCGATGGCGGGCCGGCCTTCGAGCTGTACGGCCTTGGTTTGGCGCATAAGCATGTGCCGGAGATCATGCGCCACGGCGGAATCGCGCGGCGCCCGCTTTTCCTGCCCTCGGTCGGGCATTTCGCGCAGGGAATGCTGGTTTGCATTCCCTTGTTCCTGGACCGGCTGAACGGCAGGCCAAAGCCGCGGGACCTGGCGGATCTTTACGCGGAGCGTTACAGCGGCAAGTCGCGCGTGCGGGCCTATCCCGGCGTTTTCTCGGACAATCTGAAGGCGGAGGCCATGGCAGGGACGGATTGGATGGAGATTTTCGTTTGCGGCGGCAAGCTGCATGACCAGGCGGTGCTGATCGCGCGGCTCGATAATCTGGGCAAGGGCGCAGCCGGCGCGGCGATGCAGAATATCGGCCTGATGCTAAACCTTGAAGACCCGCTGGTCCTGGAGGACGGCCGGACGTTCGCCGGGCAGGTCTACGGCGCCACCGGCCGGACGC
>JAJYAF010000025.1 GCA_021779655.1 Pseudomonadota bacterium | reverse complement strand
GATCGTACCCCGGTCCCGCTATGCCGCCGTCGGGCTGCGCAGCGGAGACATGCTTGAAATCGTTCATTTTATCGGAGGCGGCTGATGGACGCGGTGCGAACGGGCGAGGACGACTGGATGGTCGCCGGCCGCCGCTTCACCTCCCGCCTGATCGTCGGCACCGGCAAATACAAGGATCTCCCCACAACGGCGGCGGCGATCGAAGCCTCCGGCGCCGAGATCGTGACAGTGGCGGTGCGGCGGGTGAACCTCGCCGATCCGAAAGCCCCGATGCTCCAGGATTACGTGAACCCGTCCCGCTACACCTATTTGCCCAATACCGCCGGCTGCTTCACCGCCGAGGATGCGGTGCGCACGCTGCGCCTGGCGCGCGAGGCCGGCGGCTGGAATCTCGTGAAGCTGGAGGTGCTGGGTCCGCCGCCGACGCTCTACCCCGACATGCCGGCGACGCTGGAAGCCGCCTCGGCGCTGATCCGCGACGGCTTCGAGGTGATGGTGTACTGCAACGACGATCCCATCGCGGCGAAGCGGCTGGAGGAGATGGGCTGCGTTGCCATCATGCCCCTGGGCGCGCCGATCGGCTCCGGGCTTGGCGTGCAGAATCCGCTGATGATCCAGATGATCATCCGCAATGCCGGGGTGCCGGTGCTGGTGGATGCCGGCGTGGGCACCGCCTACGATGCCACCCTGGCGATGGAACTTGGCTGCGACGCGGTGCTGGTGAACTCGGCCATCGCGCTTGCGGATAATCCGGTGCTGATGGCGCGGGCGATGAAGGCCGGCGTGGAGGCGGGCCGCCTTGCCTTCCGGGCCGGGCGGATTCCGCGGCTTGGCGAAGCCAGTGCCTCCAGTCCGATGACCGGGCTGATCCGCTGAGGCCCAGGATGTTGCGCCTGCTGCCTGAACTGGCCGTAAATTTTCTGGCGCCCTGGGCCGTTTACGAAGCGGTGAACGGCCATCTGGGAGAGGTGAAGGCGCTCATCGCTTCCACTTTTCCGCCGCTGCTGTGGAGCCTGTACGAGCTGGTCAAGACTCGGCGGCTGGATGCGATCAGCCTGATCGTGGTGGCGAGCATCCTGTTCACCCTGGCCGCCACCGCGATGGGTGGCTCGCCGCGGCTGATCCAGATGCGCGACGCGCTGGTGAGCGGGGCGGTCGGGCTGCTATTTCTCGTCTCGCTGTTCTTCAAACGGCCGATAATTTTTTATCTCGCCCGGGCGACGATGGCGCGCAACACCGCGCAGGGGGCGAAAGATTTCGACCGGGTGTGGGAAAGGCCGGGCGTGCCGAAACTGCTGCGCACGCTTACCGCGGTCTGGGGCTGCGGCCTGGTGGGGCAGACGACGGTGATGTGCTGGCTCGCCTATTCGTGGCCGATCGGGCGTTATCTGCTCTTCGGGCCGGCGGTTGGCTATGGCATATTCGGGCTGCTGATGGTGGGAAGCCTGTGGTATCTGGCCCGCCATGGCGATGCCGGGCGAGCCATCGTACAGCGGAGCTGAACCCGCCGATACCGCATCGGCGGCCTGTCAGCCGGACATATGGCAGCCCGGCGATACGGAACCGGTATAGGCTGTCCAGACCTGGGAGCGGCCGAGCAGCGGAATCAGCATATACCCACGGAGCACCAGCCGGTTGGCGCCATCCAGCGTCAGCAGCGCCCGGTGCCGCGCGCCGTTGCGGGGGTCCAGCACATAGCCCTTCCAGACCGTCCCGCCGCTGGCGGTGGTCACGGGCGAGACCTCGATCATCGTGATCCCGCATTCCGGGCGGCCCTGCCAATCATCCGGCATCGGATCGCCCGGATGGCTCTGGCGAATGCCCACGATCGCGCCGCAGATGCCGACCTGACAAAAGCTGGTCTGGATGACGGCGCTGCGATCGGCGGTGAGCCAGCGGCCGACGGGCGCGGCGCCGTACCCCCCCGAAGTTCCGCCTCCTGACGATGTCCCCGCGCCTGCATTCCGGTGCGTCAGCATGGCGAGGCAAAGCACCGCCAACAATAAACCAAGACGAGACAAGCCGAACCTCCTCCACCCAGCAACAAGACACGCGGCAACAAGGGCACGCCGCAATAAGAAATGGGATGGTGATGGCCCTGTTGGAAGCCCGGATGCCAAGCCCGGAGGCGGGCCGGCCGCGCCAGGCTGAATTTGAAAACGGTGTTGTAAGAACTCCACGATTTCTCGCGCGCAATTCATGTTTCAGCTCGAATCCCCTGGCGATTCGGCCTGAAACGATCGCGCTCCAAACCACGGCTTGCGGAATGGTTACAAAAAAATCATGGCCACGACGACACCCGCCATCAGCAGCGTCGCCATCCAGCCCAGCCAGCGCAGCAGGCCATGAACCGTGAACGCACCCATGATATCGGGCCGCGCCGACAGAATCATCATGACGGCCATGACAGGAACGGAAACGACCCCGTTGATGACAGCGCTCCAGAACAGCGCGCGGATCGGGTCTATCGGCCCGAAATTGATGATCATCCCGACGATCGTGGCGATTACCAGCGTGGCGTAGAAGGCCTGCGCCTCTTTCGGCCGGCGCGCGAGGCCCATGGGCCATTGCCGCGCCTCGCCGATGGCATAGGCAGCGGAGCCGGCCAGTACCGGAACCGCGAGCAGGCCGGTGCCGATGATGCCGATGGCGAAAACGAGAAAGGCGAGGTCGCCCGCAATCGGGCGCAAGGCCTGGGCCGCCTGCGTGGCGGTCTGAATGTCGGTGACGCCATGGAGATGGAGCGTGGACGCCGTGCTGACGATGATGGCAAGCGCCACCAGGTTGGAGAACACCATGCCGAGCATGGTGTCCACTTCGATGCGGCGTAGCGCGGCCGGACCCTGGGCGGGCGCGTCGGCCAGATCGACGCGCCTGGGATAGACATGCATGTCCTCGACCTCTTCCGAAGCCTGCCAGAAAAACAAATACGGGCTGATGGTGGTGCCAAGGATGGCAACCAGCGTGACAAGATAGTCATGATCCCACCGCCAGCGCGGCCAGACCAGATTGCTGGCGAGACTCCCCCAGTCCACATGCACGATCGCCACGACGCCGAAATAGGCGAAAAGCACGAGCGTCAGCCATTTCAAAACCGCGACGTAGCGGGTGTATTGCAGGAAAAGCTGCATCGAGACGCAGATGGCGGCAAAGAGCAGAACGTAGAGCGCGTTCGGCGCCGGCAGAAGCAGGGAAAGCGCGCTCGCCATGGCGCCGAGATCGGCGCCGAGATTGATGATGTTGGCAATGAGCAGCAGCAGCACCACCGCTGTCAGCAGCCAGCGCGGATAATGCAGCCGCAGAACCCCGGCGATACCGTGCCCGGTGGTCCGGCCGATGCGGGCGCTGATCATCTGGATGGCGATCATCAGCGGACAGGAGAAGAGCATCGTCCAGGAAAGCATGAAGCCGAATTGCGCGCCCGCCTGGGAATAGGTCGCGATTCCGCTTGGATCGTCGTCGGAGGCGCCCGTGATGAGACCAGGGCCCAGCACCTTCAAAAGCCGCGGGCGGGTCGGGCCGACGACCGGGCTCGGAGCCTCGGGATCGTCGCCTGGAGGAACGATGCGGTTCATGCAGGCAGCAGGCCGGCTTTCGCCGGATGGCGAACGCGGCTGTTTTTTCCTGACGGAACGGGCGGCAAACACGACGGCATGATTTTTGTTCTCCCGATGGAATGCACAATGGAATGCGCGCGGCCCCGAACGACGCCGCCCGGCGCGATCATGTATTGCCTGTCCCGCCTTGCGGGCAAGGGCGTTGAAACTTTCGGTTGCAAACGTCCCATGCGCCCCGGCCCCTTGAATGCCGCGGCAAACCTGAGCAAGATCAACTTGGCGCCAGCTAGCGCCGCGCTAACCGCGACAGCCCCCAAAGCGGATGGCGAAAGCGGATGGCAAAAGACAGTGGCAGCGGATGGCGGAAAAAGGATTAAAGAATTGACGTTTCGCGAGCGCGATTCCGGCAAGGAAAAATTTCCGCCGCCCTCGATCTTCGCAAAACCGTTTGCCTGCGGGAACGAACGCGAAGCCATACAACTGCTGACTCCCGGCGAGCAGGAGGAACTTCTGGAGATTTCCCGGATCGCGGAGTTCCGCCGCAACACGGTGATCTATCCGGAAGGCGGGAAAACAAGCTTTATCTATAACGTCATCTCGGGCGTGGCGGAGACATATCATCTGCTGCCTGGCGGAGAGCGCCATATCACGACCTTTCTTTTCCCTTCCGATCTGCTGGGCTTGAGCGAAAATGGCCGGTACGTAGCCACGGCCCAGGCTTTGACTCCGATGATCGCGTACAAAATTCCCTTCGATTCCATGGACCGGCTGATCCGCCGCGATCCGGCGCTGGATGTCGTGCTGCTGTGCAAGCTCTGCGATGAACTGCGCCAGTCGGAGCGGCACGCCCTCATCACGGCGAAACATGATGCGCGCGCCAGGGTGGCGGCATTCATTCTCTGGCTCCGGCAGCGCACGCTGCCGGAGCGCACGAATGAAGATTCCGTGACACTGCCGATGCTTCGCCACGACATCGCGGATTATCTGGGATTGACGATGGAGTCCGTAAGCCGCGCGCTATCGCAGCTTGAAGCGGCCCGGCTGATCCGGCGGCAGGGGCCGCGAACATTGCTGCTGCTGGATCTCTCCGGCCTGCAAAAAGCCGCGGACCAAAGATGACCGGCTTCGGCTGGATGAGCGATCGCGCCCCGAGGTTTACAAAATCCCGAGGTTTACAAAATCCCCCTGGTTTACAAAACTCCTGGTTTACAAAACTCCTGGCGATCTGATCAGGATCAAATACCGAGAGGCATTTCCATGCCAGGAAGCCTTATGGAGGTTCTCGATGGACAACCCGGACACAGCCTTGAAGCCATCCACGCCCGGTAAAAGCCCAAGCCCCACAACATTTCCGACGCCGGCCGGCAAAGCGGCAACAACGTCCAGCGGCAACAGAGGAAGCGATGGGGGAAGCAATGGCCGGGATTTATCCGGTTCAGCCGACCCTTACGCGCTGGATCGGCTGCTGCATGCCGCGCAGGCGCGGCTGACATCGGGTCTGTCCCTTTCCTCCTTCTTTCTCGCTTGCACGGATTGGGCGATTCATATGGCGAACGCGCCCGCCCGGCGTTCGGCGCTGCTGGCCAAAGCCTCGGAGCAATGGCGGCGCTATGTTGATGGTTTCGCGGGCGCGCAGGTGATCAAGCCGGGGCCGCAGGACCACCGCTTCACCAGCCCGCTTTGGGGCAAACCGCCCTATGCGCAAATCTACCAAGGCTTCCTGCTGGCGGAGGAATGGTGGGCACAGGCGAGCAATGGCGGACCGGCGGTGGAACATCACAACCAGCAGATCGTGACATTCGCGGCGCGGCAATGGATGGATGTGTTCTCGCCCTCCAATTTCCCCTGGACGAACCCGGAGGTTATCGAAGAGACGGCCGCCACCGGCGGGAAGAATTTCCTTCGCGGCATGCAGAACTTTGTCAACGACCTGCACGACACGCTCGCCGGATCCTCGGCGGGCAGCCGGGAGTTCAAGGTTGGCGAGAACCTGGCGGTGACGCCGGGCAAGGTGGTTTACCGCAATACGCTGATCGAGCTGCTGCAATACACGCCGACGACGGAAAAGGTCCGCCCCGAGCCGGTGCTGATCGTGCCGGCCTGGATCATGAAATACTATATCCTCGATCTTTCCCCGCATAATTCGCTGATCCGCTATCTGGTCGGCCAGGGCTTTACCGTATTTGCCATTTCCTGGCGCAACCCCGGGCCGGAACTGCGCGATATCGGAATGGAGGATTACCGGCTGCTGGGGCCGATGGCCGCCCTCGACGCGGTCCGGGCGATCTGCGGCGATACCAAGGTTCATGCCTGCGGCTACTGCCTCGGCGGCACGCTGCTCGCCATTGCCGCCGCCGCCATGGCACGGGACCATGATGACCGGCTCAAGAGCCTGACCTTGTTCGCGGCGCAAACGGATTTCACCGAGGCGGGCGAGTTGCAGCTTTTCATCAGCGAGGGGCAGCTCAGCTTTCTGGAAGACGTGATGGCGGTGCGCGGCGTGCTGGACAGCCAGCAGATGGCGGGCGCCTTTCAGATGCTGCGCTCGAACGATCTCATATGGTCGCGCCTGATCAGCAGCTATCTTCTGGGCCGCGCGGAGACGGCGAACGATCTTCTGGCCTGGAACGCGGATGGCACGCGGATGCCGGCGCGGATGCACTCGCAATATCTGCGCAAGCTGTTTCTCGACAACGACCTGGCGGAGGGGCGCTTCGAGGCGGGCGGCAGTTCGATCTCTCTCAGCAATATTCACGAGCCGGTTTTCCTCGTGGGTACGGAGACCGACCATATCGCGCCATGGCATTCGGTCTACAAGCTGCATTTGCTGAGCCCGGCGGAAATCACCTTCGTTCTCACCTCCGGCGGGCACAACGCCGGGATCGTGAGCGAGCCAGGGCATCCGCACCGCTTCTTTCGCGTGAAGAAGCGCGTGCCGGGAAGCCCTTACGAGGGACCGGATGAATGGCGCGAATCGGCGGCTCGGCGTGATGGCTCCTGGTGGCCGGTTTGGACGGAATGGCTGGGGCAGCGCAGCGGAGAGCCACAACCGCCCCCGCCCATGGGATGCCCGGGCAAAGGATACCCGATCCTCTGCGATGCGCCCGGCACCTACGTTCTTGAGCATTGAGGTGCGAGCATGATCGCGACATCTTCTCCCGAAATCCTCGAAAACCGCACTTTCGATGAGATCGCGGTCGGCGACAGCGCGAGCAGCGTGCGGACCTTCACGCAGCAGGACATCGAATTGTTCGCGCTGGTTTCGGGCGACGTGAATCCGGCGCATCTCGATCCCGCCTATGCCGAGACCGATCTGTTTCATAAAATCATCGCGCATGGGATGTGGGGCGGGGCGGTGATCTCCGCGCTGTTCGGCACCAGGCTGCCGGGGCCCGGAACCATCTATCTCTCGCAGGAACTGCATTTCCTGGCGCCGGTTGGCGTGGGTGACACGATCACCACGACGGTGACCGCGCGGGAGAAGAAACCCGAGAAGCACCGGATCGTTTTCGACTGCGTCTGCATGAATCAGCACGGCAGGCAGGTCATTACCGGCATTGGCGAGGTCGAGGCGCCGACCGAGAAGATAAGGCGGCCGCGGGTGGAGCTGCCTTCGGTGCGGCTGAACCGGCACGAGCGTTTCCGCAGCTTGCTGGCGCACGCCCGCGGGCTGCCGCCGGCAACCGTTGCGGTTGCGCATCCTTGTGATGAGTCATCCCTTGGGGCTGTTGCCGAAATGGCCAAGGCCGGGCTCATCATTCCGCTGCTGGTGGGGCCGGAGGCGAAGATAAAGGCCGTGGCAAGCGCCGCCTCGATCGATATCGGATCGTTCCGGATCGTCGATGCGCCGCACAGCCACGCGGCGGCGGCGCAGGCGGTGGCCCTGGTCCGCAAAGGCGAGGCGGAGCTGCTGATGAAAGGCTCCCTGCACACCGACGAGCTGATGCACGAGGTCGTGGCGCCGGAGAACGGATTACGCACCGAGCGCCGCCTGAGCCACGTATACATCATGGACGTGCCCACCTATCCGAAACCGCTGCTGATCACCGATGCCGCCGTCAACATCGCCCCCACGCTGGAAGAGAAGCGGGACATCATCCAGAACGCGATCGCGCTCGCCCATGTGATGGGGATCGAGATGCCCAAGGTCGCGATTCTTGCCGCCGTGGAGACGGTGAATCCGGCCATGCGCGCGACCCTGGACGCCGCGGCTTTGTGCAAGATGGCCGATCGCGGACAGATCACCGGCGGCATTGTCGACGGGCCGCTTGCCTTCGACAACGCGGTGAGCCCCGAGGCGGCGCGGGAGAAAGGCATCGTTTCGCCGGTGGCGGGCCATGCGGATATCCTCGTGGTGCCGGATCTGGAGGCGGGAAACATGCTGGCCAAGCAGCTTTCCTTCCTGGCCGGGGCCGATGCCGCGGGCGTGGTGGTGGGCGCCAGGGTGCCGATCATTCTGACCAGCCGCGCGGATTCGGAACGCACCCGCGTCGCCTCCTGCGCCGTCGCGGTGCTGATGGCCCAGGCGGCCCGCGCTGCCGCCGTGAAGCCGGGAGGGGAGGTAATCCCCCTGCCCGCGCCAGCAAGCACCAACCAAGCTTCCTCCAGCCAAGCTTCCCCCGGCCCCGCCTCCCCTAGCCCGCCCGCCGGAGGCGCCACCTGATGGCGCGCGCGATCCTTTCCTTAAATGCCGGCTCCTCCAGCATCAAATTCGCTCTGGCGGAAATCGATGATGCGGCGGGGCCGCGCCGTGTCGTCGGGGGCGAGATCGAGGGCATTGGCACCGCACCGCATTTTTTCGCCAAAAGCAGTGACGGCACGATGCTGAGCGACCAGCGCTGGACGCCGGCCGATGTCCCTTCCTACGACGATCTGCTGGAGACGCTGCTGCGCTGGGTGGAGGACCATCTCGGTTCCGACACGCTGGTCGCGGTAGGCCACCGGGTGGTGCATGGCGGGCGGGAGTTCGCGGCGCCGGTGCGGTTGAACGCGCAGGTTCTGGATGCGCTCGATAAGCTGACCCCGCTGGCGCCGCTGCATCAGCCGCACAATCTCGCGCCGATCCGCGCGCTGCTCAAGCTGCGGCCGGACATGCTCCAGATAGCCTGTTTCGACACGGCCTTTCATCACACCCTGCCGGCGCTCGCAACGCGCTTCGCGCTCCCGCGCGACTACGAGGCGGAGGGAGTCCGCCGCTACGGGTTTCATGGTCTTTCCTATGAATATATCGCCGGGCAACTGAAACAGACCGCGCCCGATCTCGCTGCCGGCAAGGTCATCGTCGCCCATCTCGGCAATGGCGCCAGCCTTTGCGCCATGCAGGGCGGCCGCAGCATCGATACGACGATGGGCTTCACGGCCCTGGACGGGCTGATGATGGGCACGCGCAGCGGCAGCATCGACCCGGGCGTGCTGCTCTATATGCAGCAGCAGAAAGGGCTTTCCGTACAGCGGGTCGAGCATACGCTCTACAATGAATCCGGCCTGCTCGGCGTATCCGGAATTTCGAGCGACGTGCGCGTCCTGCTGGCCAGCAGCGATAGCCGGGCGAAAGAGGCGATCGCGCTGTTCGCCTATCGCGCGGCGCGCGAGGCGGCGGCGCTCGCCGGCTCGCTGGGCGGGCTGGACGGGTTCGTGTTCACCGCCGGCATCGGTGAGCATGCGGCGGAAGTCCGCGCCGCGATCTGCGAGCGGCTGCGCTGGCTCGGCGTGGCGCTCGATCCGGCTGCCAATGAGCGTGGCGCGGCGCGGATTTCAACGGAGCAAAGCCAGGTTGAAGTCCGGGTGATACCGACCGACGAGGAAGCCATGATCCATCGCCACATCATCGAACATCTGCAAGACGGAAACGACGTTCCCGGGGATCAGGCCCGGGAAAAGAATACGAACCTGAAAGCACGACAGAAAGAAGAGAAAGGAAAATCACCATGAACAACCCGTTTGAGAATCTGCAACCCCGGCTCTCCGCGCTGACGGAGGGCGCATCCGGCGGCGCTCTGCGCGCGCAGCAGGCGCTGGTTACCTATCTTGTCTCCGCCTCGCAGGCGCAATTCGGCTTAAGCCGCGGCCTGGCGGGCGATTTAACCGAAGCGTTCGGCAATGGCGCCGCATCCAATCCGATCGCCGCCATGCGGAACCTGATGGTGCGCTGGCATGACCGCTCGGAACAGGCCCTGACCGAATTCCGCCGGTTGAACGACGAACTCCGCCAGACCCTCTACGAGACGGTGGAAAAGCCGCTGGAGAAGGCGAGCGAGGCCGGGATTCAGCCCGTCGGCAGGGAAGACAGCGCGAACCCGGCACGGGCGGCATCAACCACCAAGGCGCGCTAGCGTGCGATCGGTTCGGATCGACGCGACCAAGCGCCGGTCCGAACCGTGAATCGCCCGCCAGAGATGTTAGCGTGCGATCGGTTCGGATCGACGCGACCAAGCGCCGGTCCGAACCGTGAATCGCCCGCTGAAGATACCGATTTACAGCGTGATTCACGTTCCAGGCGGAGACACTAACGCCCTTTGCTCTCCGCCGCTCCAGTCAATGCGACGAAAGGAAGATATTGCATGGCACGAATTGCTCTGGTCACCGGCGGCGTCAGCGGAATAGGCGCCATGACCTGTAGGGTGCTGAAGGAATCCGGCTATACCGTCATCTCGAATTATTTCGGAAACGATGCGGATGCGCAAGCGTTTCAGAAAGAGACGGGGCTGCCGGTCCGGGCATGGAACGTCGCCGATTTCGAGGCGGCGCAGAAAGGCGTCGCGGAGGTGGTGAGCGCGTTCGGACCGATCGATATCCTCATCAACAATGCCGGTATCACCCGCGACTGCATGTTGCATAAAATGAGCTACGAGCAGTGGCGCAGCGTGATCGATGTCGATCTGGGCGGCTGCTTCAATATGTGCCGGGCGGTGATCGGCTCGATGCGCGAGCGGCGTTTCGGCAGGATCGTCAATATCAGCTCGGTGAACGGACTTTCCGGGCAAGCCGGGCAGACGAATTATTCGGCCGCGAAGGCCGGCGTGATCGGGTTCACGAAGGCGCTCGCGCTGGAGAGCGCGTCGAAAGGGATAACGGTGAACGCGATAGCGCCCGGCTACACCGATACCGGAATGGTGGCCGCGGTGCCGCCGAAGGTGCTGGAGGGCATCCTGGCGGCGGTTCCCGTGGGCCGGCTGGCGACCCCGCGGGAGATCGCGGAGGGTGTGCTTTTCCTGGTGGGCGATAACGCGGCCTTCATCACCGGCGCCACGCTTTCGATCAACGGCGGGAAATACATGGCCTGAGCCGCCTGGCTGCGCTTCAGCCGCTGCCGCCGAGAAACGCCCGGATGCCGGCCGCGGCTTCGGCCAGTCCGGTGCGGAGGATGGGCGCCTCCTCGGGGAAGGCGCTGAACAGCCGGGTTGGCGCCTGCCGGTCCAGCAGCACGAACACGCCCCGGTCATCGGCGCGGCGGATCAGCCGGCCGAAGGCCTGGCGCAGGCGCAGGCGGACGATCGCTTCATCATAGGTCTTCGGCATGCCGCCGGAAAGATGCGTGCGCCGCGCGCGGTGCAGGATATCCGGGCGCGGCCACGGCGTGCGCTCGAACACGACGAGACGGAGCGCGTTGCCGGGGATGTCCACGCCGTCGCGCATCGCATCGGTGCCAAGCAGGCAGGAATGCTCCTCGGCCCGGAAGGTTTCAACCAGCGAGGCGTTGTCCATCGCATCCACGTGCTGGGCATAGAGCGGCAGACCCGCCTCCTCCAGCGGGGCGGCGATACGGGCATGCACGGCGCGCAGCCGCGAAATGGCGGTGAACAGGCCGAGCGCACCGCCGCCCGAGGCCATGAACAGGGCGCGGAAGGCGCCGGCCAGCGCGCCGGTGTCGTTGAGGTTGATTCCGCCGACGATGAAGATGCGGGTTTGCGCGGCGTAATCGAAAGGCGAGGCGAAGGCGGCGCGGATGGCCGGAGCGGCAAGATGCGCGGCACCGGTGCGGGCTTCCGCATGCGCCCAGGCGATTTGCGGGTCCGTGCCGTTCCGCAGCGCATGGCCATCGCGCAGGGTGGCGGAAGTGATGAGCATGCCATGCGCCTGGCTTGCGATGGTTTCGATGAAAGCTTGCCCTGGGTCCAGCAGGTGCGCGAGCAGCGCCACGTCCTTATCGCCGTCCGGATTGCGGTCGAGCCGGAGGAAATGCACGTGCGAGGGGCGTGTCCCCGGCTCGGCTCCGGCCTCTCCCAGCCCGTCCAGCATCCGGCGCCAGGCGGCAAGCGGATCGAGGGCGCGGCGCTTGAGCGTGCGAACCGCTCCTTCCAGGCGCAGGCGCGTGGCGTCATCCAGGGTTTCCGCTTCGCTCTCCAACCGCTCCAGCAGGCGCGAGCGGATGCCGGCAAGCGGCAGGTGCAGGCGGGCAAGCGCACGGGAGAGCTGGGCGGCGGCCGGCGGCAGCGCATCGTCCAGCGGGAACAGATCCGCTTCCAGCGGCAGGCCGCCGGACAGCGCCGGCTCGGTGGCCCGGGCGCGGGCTTGCAGGCGCAGCACCCGCAGGAAGGCTTCCGCCGGATTTGCCGGCGCGCCAGGCTCGGCCAGGATGTCTCCTTGCGTGAAGCGGGCGGCGAACATCGGCGCCGGCAACGCGCGGGCGGCGGTCAGCGCGGCTTGCAGCTTCGGCGGCAGCGTTTCATCCGCGGCGAAGAGGTCTTCCCAGCGCTGCGCCAAACCGCGGGAACGCGAGCGCAGGCCCTCCGGCCCGAGCAGCCAGCGGCGCAGCTCCGCCAGGGTGGCGCCGGAGAGTTCGACCGCGAAGGCGGCGTCCGCGGCATCGAAGATGTGGTGGCCCTCATCGAATACATAGCGGGTTGGAATGAAAGGATCCTCAAGCCCGCCCCAAACCGCCTGCGCCATGACCAGCGCATGGTTGGCGATCACCAGATCCGCATGGCGGGCACGGCGGCTGACATGCTCGATGGTGCAGCGCCGATAATGCGGACAGGCGGCGTGGATGCATTCGTCCCGGCGGTCGGCGATGCCGAACAGCAGCGCGTGGCCGAACAATTCGGCGAACCAGCCGGGAAGATCGCCGCCCGACAGATCGCCGTCGGCACTGGCCAGCGCCCAGCGGGTGAGCAGGCCAAGCGGAATGACCGCATGGCCGCCGGTAGTCACCGCATCCTCGAAATTCAACAGGCAGAGATAATTCTCCCGCCCCTTGCGCAGCACGACGCGCCGGCGGTTCTTGTGCTCTGAACGCAGTTCGGGGTTGAGCCGCGCGGCTTCGCTTTCGATCTGCCGTTGCAAATGGCGGGTATAGGTGGAAACCCATACCGCGCCCTGGTTTTTTTCCGCCCAGAGGCTGGCCGGGGCAAGGTAGCCGAGCGTTTTGCCGGTGCCGGTGCCCGCTTCCGCCAGAACCAGATGCGGCATGCCCTCGGCGGTGCGGGGGGCGAAGGCGGCGGCCGCGGCGGAAGCGTAATCCGCTTGCGCCGGGCGCTGCTCCGCATCCGGCCCGAGAAGCTGGGCAAGCCGGGCCCGGGCCTCCGCGGAAGAAACGGGAAACGAAGCGGGCGGCGGACGCGGCGCGGCTTCCTCCCATTCGGGCAGGCGTTTCCAGACGCGGAGCGTCCGGTTGTCCGGCGGCGCGCCGGGCGCGTCCAGCGCCGCCAGAATATAACGCGC
>JAJYAF010000431.1 GCA_021779655.1 Pseudomonadota bacterium | reverse complement strand
ATCTCGGCCTTCATCGAAATGCTGCGCTGTGCCATGCGGCACACCGGCGGCGTGCGGATCGACCATATCATGGGCCTCACCCGGCTCTGGGTCATTCCGCTGGGCGCGAAATCGAAGCACGGCGCTTTCCTGAAATTCCCCGTGGAGGATCTGCTGCGTCTCGTCGCATTGGAATCGCAGCGCCATCGCGCGGTGGTGATCGGCGAGGATCTCGGAACGCTGCCCGAGGGATTGCAGGATCGCCTGAGCCGCGCCGCCATCGCCGGCCTGCGCGTCCTGTGGTTCGAGCGTACGGGCGCGCATTTCTCCCCGCCTTCCGGCTGGACCCGCACCGCCGTCGCCATGACCACCACGCATGATCTGCCGACAGTGGCCGGATGGTGGCAGGGCAACGATATCGCCTGGCGCGAGCGCCTCGGCATGGCCGGCGATTCCGAGGCGCAGCGCGAGGAGGACCGCGCCGAGCTGTGGATGGCCTTCCGCAATTCCGGCGCCACCGCCGCGCCCATCCCCCCGGCAAGCCAGCCCGCGGCGGCGGTGGATGCGGCTTGCGCCCATGTCGGCCTGGCCGCCAGCATGCTCACGCTGCTGCCCATCGAGGATGCGCTGGCGCTGACCGAGCAGCCCAACCTCCCCGGCACGCAGGACGAGCATCCCAACTGGCGCCGCCGGCTGCCCGGCACGGTGGAGGAGATCATGGCGCGGCCGGAGGTGGCAGGCCGCCTCGCCGCGCTTAACAAAGCCCGGCGCGCCGCGTGATGCTCTCCACCCTCCCGCGCGCCACCTGCCGCCTGCAATTCTTCCAGGGCTTTACCCTGGATGACGCCATTCCCGTCATTCCCTATCTGGCCGGGCTGGGGATAAGCCACCTCTATGCCTCGCCGCTGCTGAAGGCGAGGCCGGGTTCCACGCACTGCTACGATATCGTGGATCACCGCGAGATCAATCCGGAACTGGGCGGGGAGCCCGCGCTGCGCCGGCTGGTGGCGGCGTTGCGGCAGCATGGCATGGGTCTGGTGGTCGATATCGTGCCCAACCACATGGGCGTCGGCGGCGCCGACAATGCCTGGTGGCTGGACGTGCTGGAATGGGGCCGCGCCAGCCCATACGCCGAGTTCTTCGATATCGACTGGGACCCGCCGGATGCCGCCCTGCGCAACAAGCTGTTGGCTCCCTTCCTCGGCGCCCCGTATGGCGAGGTCCTGGCCAATGGCGAGCTTCGTCTGGAATGGGATGCAGACGCGGGCAGCCTGCACGTTCAATATCACGAGCATCGTTTTCCCATCTCCGCGCGCGGCACCGCCATTGTGCTGTTCAGCGAACCCGCCCTCAAACCCGTGGCCTCCGCCTTCACGGACGCCGCGCGCAGCCAGGGCCGCTCCGCCCTGCGAAGCAACGCGGCAAAGGCCAAGGCGATGCTCGCCGCCGCGCTGGCGAGCGAGCCGGGACAGGCCGCCGCCGCCGCCGCGCTATCCCGTTTCGCTACCGAAACACCAGAAGGACAGCGCCGCCTGCACGAATTGCTGGAGCGGCAGCATTATCGCCTCGCCTGGTGGCGCGCTGCCGCCGATGAGATCAACTGGCGCCGGTTTTTCGACATCAACACCCTGGCCGGCGTGCGTGTCGAGGTGCCGCGCGTTTTCGATGCGACCCACCGTTACATTCTCGATCTCTACGCCGAAGGCCTGATCGACGGCGTGCGCATCGACCATGTGGACGGGCTTGCCGATCCGAGGCTCTATTGCCGCAAGCTGCGCCGCTCGCTGGAGGCCGCCGGCGCGAAGCGGCCCGCCGGCGCGCCGCGGGGCGAGCCTTACATCATCGTGGAAAAAATCCTTGGCCAGCGCGAACGCCTGGCCGAGGACTGGCTGGTCAACGGCACCACCGGATACGATTTCATGGATCAGGTCGGCGGCGTGCTGCACGATCCGGAAGGCGAAGGGCCGCTCACCGCCCTCTGGACGAGCGTGAGCGGCCGGCCCGGCGATTTCGAGGAAGAGGAGCACGCCGCAAGGCGGCAGATTCTGCGCGACAATCTGGCGAGCGAGCTTTACGCGGCTTCCGCCGCGCTGCACCGCATCGCGCGGCGCGATCTCTACACGCGCGACATCACGCTCACCGCGATCCGCCGCGCGCTTACCGAGCTTCTGGTCTATTTCCCCGTCTATCGCATTTATGCCGGCCGGGCCGGCCGTTCGGAAACCGATGCGCAGGTGATGGAGCGCGCGCTCGCCGGCGCGCGCCGCGGCTTTCGCGCGGCTGATCGGCCGTTTCTGGAATATATCGCGCAAGGGCTTGCCGATGAAACGCCGCGCGCCCTGCCCGCCGGCCCGCGCCGCACCGAGCAAATCCGTGCCATGGTTCGCTTCCAGCAGCTCTCCGCGCCCACCGCCGCGAAATCGGTGGAGGACACCGGCTTCTATCGCTATGGGCGCCTGCTATCGCGTAATGAGGTCGGTTCCACCCCCGCGCAGTTCGCGTTGACGCCGGCCGGCTTCCACGCCACCTGCCTGGAGCGGCAGCGGCGCCTGCCGGGCGCGCTGCTGGCAACGGCCACGCACGATCACAAGCGCGGGGAGGATACCCGCGCGCGCATCGCGGTGCTGAGCGAAATCCCCCATGAATGGGAGGGAGCGCTCGCGCGCTGGATGCGCCTCAACGGCATCATCCGGCGCGAGCTTGGCAGCGGCCCCGCGCCCTGCCCCGGGGATGAGGCGATGCTGTACCAAACCCTGGTCGGCGCCTGGCCGCTCGGCCTGGTCGCGGAGGACGAAGAGGGGCTCAAGGCTTTCGGCGCGCGCGTCGCGGCATGGCAGGAAAAATCCGTTCGCGAGGCGAAACTGCTTTCGGAATGGGCCGCGCCGAACGAGGAATACGAAGATGCCTGCAAGCGGTTTCTGGAACAAACGCTGGACCCGGCGCGCCCGGTGCTGAACGAGATCATCGGGTTCGCAACCCGTATCGGCCTGCCTGGCGCCGTCAACGGGCTCGGCCAGACCCTCCTGCGCCTCACCACGCCCGGCGTGCCCGATCTGTATCAGGGTGCCGAGTTCTGGGATCAGAGCCTCGTGGACCCCGACAACCGACGGCCGGTGGATTTTCCGGCGCGCGAGGCCGCCCTCGCGCGGGCGGAACCGCCGCCGCGG
>JAJYAF010000430.1 GCA_021779655.1 Pseudomonadota bacterium | reverse complement strand
CCGTCAAGCGGCTTACCTTTCCCGCCGCTACGCGGCTTAACTTTCCCGCCGCTACGCGGCTTAACTTTCCCGCCGCTACGCGGCTCGGGCTTTCCGCCGGCCCTCGCTCGCCGCTCACCGGCCAGCCGATGGACTCCGCCGTCACCGCCGGCCCCTACGACAACGAGTGATCATGCGTAAAATTCAGTTTTGCGGGCTGTTCGGCCTGCTCGCCCTCGCCTCGTGCCACGCGGCGCCGCCAGCCTCCCTTACCGCCGCGCCGACGGCGCCGGCCGCCTTGTCCTCAGGGCAGGCCACGCTCTCCTCGCGGATCAGCGGCACGGTGGGAACCCAAAGCGAGACGCCGCGCCCGAGCGCCTCCTTTGGCATGTCCGCCCCGGCGTTGGAGAGCGCCAGCGGGACAACGGCGCCGGGCGGCGGCGGCGGGGGGGATATCAGCTTCGATTTCGCGGATACCGATATCCGCGCCGCCGCCGCGCAGATTCTCGGGACGATCCTGCATGTCAACTACACGATCGACCCGGGCGTTTCCGGCACGGTAACGCTGCATACCGTGGTGCCGCTGACCCGCGACCAGGTTTTGCCGACGCTTCAGACGCTGCTGGCGCAGAACGGGGCGGTGCTGGTGCATACAGATGGGCTGTACCGGGTGATGCCCTCGGGCCAGGGCGCCGGGGCGGCGGCGGACACGCAGATCATTCCCTTGCGCTATGCCGATGCCGCCCGGCTCGCGGCAGTGCTCCAGCCTTACGTGACAAAGGGCGGCGCGCTGGCGGCGGATGCGGGTAGCAACAGCATCGTGGTGCAGGGCGACCCGGAGGCGCGGGCGGCGCTGGCCGGGCTGGTGCAGGCCTTCGATGTCGATGCGCTGGCCGGACAGTCCTACGAGCTGTTTCCGGTGACCAGCGGCGATGTCAAAGATTTCGCCGCCGCCTTCACCGCCGCCCTGGACCAGCAGGCCAGCGGAAAGGGTTCGGCGGCGGTGAGCGTGGTGCCGCTGGAGCGCATCAGCGCCGTGCTGGTGATCGCGCGGGCGCAAGGCTTTCTGATGAACGCCGCGCGGATTTATGCCGTGATCGACCGCGTGCAGCGGGAAACGGTGCGCAGCTGGCATGTTTTTTATCTGCGCAACAGCCAGGCGAATGACGATGCCTATCTCCTTCAGGAGGCGTTCACGCCGGACAATGTCACCGCCCAGCCCACACCGGCGGCGCAAGGCGTGGCCGGGACGATGAACGGGACAATGAATGGGGCAACGAACGGGACAGCGAACGGGACAACGAACGGCAGCGGCGGCGGGCTGACCGGCCCGGCGAACGCTCCCGGCACCGCCGCCGACGGCACGGGCAGCAATATGGGCGGCAATATGGGCGGCAATATGGGCGGCAGCACCGCAAATCTGGGCAGCGCCAGCGCGCTGCTGGGGCCGCTGAGCGCCAACACGGGCGGCGGCAATACCGGGGAAATGCGGATTATCCCCGACCCGCAGAATAACGCCGTGATGGTCTATGCCACCGTTACCGAGGACGACCAGGTGGCGGATATGCTGAGCAAGATCGATATCCAGCCGTTGCAAGTCCGTATCGACGCCACGATCGCCGAGGTCGACCTTACCGGACAACTGCAATACGGAACGCAGTTCTTCTTCAAATCGGGCGGCATCAATGCGGTGCTGAGCGCGGGCACAAGCTCCGCGCTGCAAACGAGCTTCCCCGGCTTCGTCCTTTCCGGCCATGGCAACGACGCCGCGCCGCTGGCGCTCTCGGCCTTGCAGGCGGTGACGAAGGTGCGCGTGCTTTCCTCGCCGGAGCTGATGGTGCTGGACGGGCAGACCGCCAGCCTGAAGGTGGGCGACAGCGTGCCTTACCTCAGCCAGACCTCGCAAAGCACGCTGACCTCGTCCTCGCAGGTGATCCAGTCGATCGATTATCGCGACACCGGCGTGATCATGCAGGTGACGCCGCATATCGGGGATGACGGGCTGGTGACCATGGATATCAGCCAGGAGGTGAGCGGGGTCTCGCCGGCACTGACCACCACGGGAATCAACTCGCCCACCTTCACCGAACGCACCGTCACCTCGCGCGTGGCGATCCAGGACGGGCAGACGGTCGGGCTCGCCGGGCTGATTTCCGATAATGATTCCCACGAGAATTCCGGCCTGCCCTGGCTGAAGAACGTTCCCGTGCTCGGCGGGCTGTTCGGCACCCAGAACAATAGCCGCGCCCGCGAGGAACTGCTGGTGTTGATCACGCCGCATGTGGTCCGCAACCAGCAGCAGGCGCTGGACCTGACCCTGGACATGCAGCAGCAATTGCCCAATGCCGCGCTGGCGCCCGGCGCGCTGCAAGGCCAGGCTTTCGATGGCTCCGACGACCCGGACCAGCAATTGCGGACGCGGCTGAGCCAATGATCCGGCCCGGCCAGCGCGGCTTCGCGCTGCTGATCGTGCTGTGGAGCATGGTGCTGCTGGCGTTGATGATCACCACGCTGCTGGCCGATGGCCGCACGGCGATGATCCTGGCGGGGAATCTGCGCGATGCGGCGATGGCGCGGGCCCGGGCGGACGGCGCGCTGAACGAGGCGCTGTACCATGTGCTGGCCAGCGGCCAGCGGAACTGGCCGCCGGATGGAAGCTGGCACGACCTGCCGGGGGGCCTGCGGGTGCGCGTGACGACGCTGGGCGGGCTGATCAACCCCAATCTCGCCTCCACGGATCTGCTGGCCGGATTCATGCAAGCCTGCGGGGCGGACCCGGCCCAGGCGAACCGGCTGGCGGCGGCGATCATCGACTGGCGCACGCCAGCCGTGACGCAGGCCGCCGAGCAGGCGCGCGAACAGGCCTACCGGCGCGCCGGGCTGGCCTTCTCGCCGCCGGGCATGCCATTCGCCGATCCGGCCGAGCTGGGCGATGTGCTGGGCATGACGCCCGCCCTGCTGCGCGCCATGCTGCCTTATGTGAGCCTGTACCAGACGGATGACCCCGATCCGGCCCTGGCCAGCCCGCTGATGCGCCGGGCGCTGCGGATCGCCGGCGATCCCGGCGCGCTACATGACGGCTATCAGGGCAATTTTCCGGCCGTGGAGATCGAGGCGGCGGCGGCCGGACCGGGACGGGCCATGATCCGCCGGCGCGGCATATTCAGCCTGG
>JAJYAF010000429.1 GCA_021779655.1 Pseudomonadota bacterium | reverse complement strand
TTTGTCGCGATGATCACCTTGTCGCGCTGCTTGCGATTTTTGAGCCATACGCCGATGATCGCCTCCGATTCCCCGCCGCTGTTTCCGGGCGCCCAGCGCGAATACACATCCGCGGTGTCGATCGCGTTCAGCCCGGCCTCCATCAGCCCGTCGAGCAGCTTGAAGGAGGTGAGAGGGTCGGCCGTCCAGCCGAAGACATTTCCGCCGAACACGATGGGCGGCAGAATCAGGCCGGATTTTCCCAAGGGCTTGCGCTGCATCATGCGAATCCTTCCAATGTGATTTTACCCCGTACATGCCCGGTTTCGATCGCCGCATGCGCGCGCTTGAGGTTCGCCGCATTGATAGGGCCGTAACTCTCGGTCATGGTGGTCCGCAGCACCCCGCTATCCACCAGATGCGCGATCGCTTCCAGCGTGCGGTGCTGCGCGGCGCTGTTGCGATCTTTCTGCTGGCCCCGCGCGAAAACATGCTCCAGATGGATCGAGGCGCATTTCTCCCACAAAACGGCGATGTCCAGCAGGGCGCCATGCTCCAGCACGCCGATCGAGCCTTGCGGCGCCAGCAGTCTGGCGAGTTCGCCCCAATGGGCATGGGTATGCGAGACGCAGAAAATATACTCCGGCGCCGCGAGATCGAGCCCGGCGAACTGCGCCGTCATGTCCCGGGCGTGGCTCACCACATGATGCGCGCCGAGTGACCGGCACCATTCCGCGCTCTCCGGCCGCGAGGCCGTGGCGATGACGGTGAGATCGGTCAGCTCCGCGGCGAGCTGGATGGCGATGGCGCCGACGCCGCCTCCGCCGCCCACGATCAGAAGATTGCCGCCGGCGCCCTGGTCACGGGGGATCTTGAACCGCTCGAAGAACATTTCCCAGGCGGTAAGGCCGGTCAGCGGCAGCGCCGCCGCCTGCGCGAAGCTCAGTGTCCTGGGCTTGCGGCCGGCGATGCGCTCGTCCACCAGCTGATACTCGGCATTGCTGCCCGGCCGGCTTGGAACGCCAGCGTAATAGACCTCGTCGCACACGCCGAAATGCCGCACTTCCGAGCCAACGCCGCGCACGATACCGGCCGCGTCGAAGCCCAGCACCCGGTAGGTGCCGAGCGGATCGTCGAAGCGGCGAATTCTCACATCCACCGGATTGACCGAAACCGCCCTCACCTCCACCAGCAGATCGTGGCCGCGCGGCTCGGGCACCGGCAGATCGACATCGATCAGCGCGTCTTCGGCGTCAATCGGCCGGGAATGGGTAAATGCAACCGCTTTCATCGTTACCCCTCGGGTCTTACACGCAAATCTTCAAAGCGTCCCGCGCGGCAACGGCGATGCCCCCGCCGCCGGAACCGGATAATGGATATTGGCGCTACCCCACGCGCAATAATGCCTGGCCATTGCTGTTCAGCCATGCCGTGGCCGCGGATCTATGCGGGGTCAGGCTTTCCACGAACGCCCAGAAATACCGGCCGTGGTTCATGTGTTTCAGATGCGCGACCTCGTGCGCGACCACATAGTCCTGCACGAATTCCGGGGCCATGACGAGCCGCCAGCAAAAGGCGAGCGTGCCGTCCGGCGCGCAGGAACCCCAGCGGGTCCGGGTATCCTTCACCCGCACGCACCGCGCCGAAACTCCGGCGGTCCGGGCTTTCTCCACGGCCAGCGCGGTCAGCCGCTGGCGGGCCAGGCGCTTCAGATGATCGCTCACGCGGCGCGCCAGGAATTCCGGCGCCCCGCACACAAGGATCGCGCCATCCTCTATCCAGGCGCCGCCATGGCCGGCGGTGGGGATGATGACATGCGGCTCGCCGTTCACCGGCACCGTGGCGCCGGCTATGAACGGGGTCGCGCCCGGCAGTTCGGCGAGTTTTTCCGCCACCCAGGCTTCATGCGCGCGCAGCAGCAGGATACCGGCGTGGCGGCTGGCCCGCGGCGGCAGGGTGATCACCACGCCGCCGCGCGCGGCGTCGATACGCAGGGAAATGCGCCTGGCCCTGGCGCTGCGCCGGAACTCCACCCTCGCCACCCCGCCTTGCACGGGCAACAGCAGGGTGGCATCGGCGGCCGTCACGCGGCGGCGGCCCCGGCCGGCTGTGGCGTCTCCCCCGGCCTCTCTCCGGGCATCTCTCCGGGCCATTCGACGATATGGTGTTCCAGCGGCCCGGCGCAGCGCTCGCTCACCACCCGGCCGGCAACCGAAATGCCCGCCTCGCGCACGCTGTCGGGCGTGCCGCTGATCAGCGGATGCCAGGGATAAAGGTCCCGCCCCTCGGCCAGCAGCCGGTAGGCGCAGCTTGGCGGCAGCCAGTCCAGCTTCTTCAGCTTGGCCGGCGTGAGCCGCACGCAGTCGGGTACCCGGGCGCGCCGGTTGGCGTAATCGCTACAGCGGCAGCTTTGCGGATCCAGAAGCCGGCAGGCGACATTGGTGAAGCTGATCTCGTCGGTCTCCGCGTCGCGCAGCTTGTGCAGGCAGCACCGGCCGCAACCGTCGCAAAGTGATTCCCACTCCTTCCGGCTCATCGCCGAGAGCGGTTTCTCCCGCCAGAATGCCGCGGCAGCCAACATGGGCAATTCATATACCGCTCTGCCCCCGAAACGGAAGCGTCAAACCATCGCGGCGAGCAAGTTTTCCAGCGCCGCCCTGTCCTGCCAGTCCGGCCGCACCGTCACCACCCTGGTTTGCGCCCGCATCCAGGGCGGCAGTTTCACGAAATCCTTCTGCGTCGTCACCAGCGCCGCCCCCAGGCGCGCCGCCCTGTCCGCCAGCCTGCGCAACTCTGCTTCGGAGTAGAAATGATGATCGGGGAAGGCCATGGCGGCCTGCACATCCGCGCCCAGCCGGGCGGCCGACTCGAAGAATTTTTCCGGCCTGCCGATTCCGGCGAACGCCACGACCCGCGCCCCCGCGAGCGGGATGGCGCAATCCGGCGCCAGCGTCGCGCGCAGCACCGGCAGGCGGGCGGGCAGCGCGCGGAGCGCGCCGGTCGCGTCCTCGCCAAGCAGCACCGCGGCGGCACAGCGCGCCGCCGCCGCCGCCACCGGCTCGCGCAACGGCCCGGCCGGCAGCAGCAGGCCGTTGCCGAAGCCGAATCCGCCATCGATGACGAGCAGCGCGGCGGTTTTCGTCAGCGCGGGATTTTGCAGCCCGTCATCCAT
>JAJYAF010000428.1 GCA_021779655.1 Pseudomonadota bacterium | reverse complement strand
TGTCCGCTATATCCAGCTTGCCGCCTTCACGATTGCAGGCGCGCTCGTTGGACTCGGCGGGCTGTTGGATGCCGCACGCCTCGGTGTGGCTTCCGCCACGGTCGGTGACAGTGACATTATGCTGAATGCCGTCGCCGCAGCCGTCATCGGCGGCACCAGCCTGTTTGGCGGGCGTGGTTCAGTTTATGGCGCGCTGTTCGGTGCGCTGGTGATTGCCAGCGTTACGAACGGCATGGATCTGATCGGCGCGCCTTCCTCGATCCGCTTCGGTGTGGAGGGGGCGATCCTGCTGGTCGCGATCACGATCGACACGCTGCTGCGTCAGCGCCGGTTACGCTCCGGCCGGGTCTAACCCGCTTCGCCGCAGCGCCTGGCCTAAAAAAAACCATCCGGAATTTCCGGATGGTTTTTTTATTTAGAGCGCGACAGGTTTGGGTTGACGCAAGAATGCTCCGCGAACGCGCACTAAATCTTTGATAAGAGGCTGATTCACGCTTTCGGTTGCCTCGCTGGCGCGCGTCAACCTCAAACGATCAGACTCTAGCTCTTGCCGGAAAGCATTACCGGAAGATCACATCCATCTCCGGGCTCCAGAGTTTCATCCCGCCCGTAAGCCCCGCCGCATTCACCGCCAGGCGCACACCGGCTGGCAATTCTCCGGCCTCAAAATGCCGCGCATTGCCGCCGCCCAGATGCAGAATATCAAAATTCACGAGCGCGGCGCAGCGAGCAATCGTTTCCCTCACCCGCTCCTTCCAGGCCGCCATGCCCAGCTGGCGCAACGCGGCGTCGCCAACGAAGTCATCATATGTTGGCGCCTCGCCAGCCGTGTGGCGGCCAAATTCAATCTGCGGCGCGGGAACGCCGCCACGGAAGAGCGAAAACCCCATGCCGGTGCCTAGCGTTAGTACCAGCTCGATCCCCTCGCCGGTGATAACACCAAGGCCATGCAACATGGCATCGTTGGCGAGGCGCGCGGGCCGGCCAAAACAAGCCGTGGCAAGCGCGCCAAAATCAGTACCATGCCATGCTTGCGTTCCGATATTGGGCGCGGTGAGGATGATTCCACGGCGAATTGCACCCGGAAATCCTATGGATATGCGCTCATAATCGCCAAGCGGTGCGATGAGCACCCTCAACGCCTCCAGCATTGATGCCGGCGTCGCCTCAGGCGGTGTCGCGCAACGCAGCGGATCACCAAGTATCCGGCCGTCCTCACTGAGCAGCGCCGCCTTCAGATTGGTGCCGCCAATATCGATCGCAAGAATACGGGAATGAAAATCGTTCGTCATGACATCCTCTGGAAACGAAAGAGGCCGGCCCGGTTGCGCCGGAGCGGCCTTCTGCCTCGGGGCAGTTTACGCGAAATCAGTCCTCGCTGGTTAGCCCGTTGAATTTGCCGACATTCAGCCCAAACTGCAAGCTGAAAACGCACAGGCCACCCAGGTTAAAATTCATGCAGCACCATCGCCACGTCCCGCTGCCTCGATGATGTCCGCACTCCCCTCCTTGTGAGATTTCCTGAACATGCATTCCTCTCCTCCTATTGAATATTTTATTGCTTGGACCAGCATGTGACAGAACCCCCAAGCCGCCGGAAACTGCCAAAACCGGGCGGCGCGCGCCGGGCACATCCAAATTATTTTAACCTCAAAAAAATATGGCTGGCGTCTCGCCGTGCCAATTTACAATTTGCCGCGCTGCAATGCTTGAGCTACAAAGCTGCTGCCATGCTCAAAAATAAAATCAATTCAAACACAATCCGGCGCATCAATGCGGCACGCGTCTTTCATGGCATTCACAAGCAGCCCGGCATCTCGCCGCGGGGGCTGTCCAAGATCACCGGAATTGATCTCGCCACGATCTCCATCATCCTTACGACCCTGGAACAGGACGGTTTGGTATTGCGCCAACCCGAGGCACCCACGGGCCGCTCGGGGCGGCCGAATTCAACATTATTCATCAACGAGGCCAGCGGCGTGCTCGCCGGTGCCGCCATCGAGGTGGAGGAGATCCATATCGTCCTCTCAAGCTTCTCCGGCGCGCGGCTCGGCTCATTGAGCGTGCCCGGCAGCTTGAGCCAGGAGGCGGCGGCAAGCGCCATCAAATCAGGTATCCTTGCGCTACTGAAACAGGTTCGCATACCGCGCAAACGCCTTGCGGGCGTGGGCATTGGTGTGCCCGGCCTGGTCGGGCTGGACGGGCGGATCGCTCTGGCGCCCGCACTGAATTGGCATGACGCGGATCTGGCCGGTGTACTTACCGCCGCGCTTGGCGTGGCCGTGCACCTGGAAAACGACACCAAGGCCGCGGCCCTTGCAGAACATATATTTGGCAGTTGCCAGCATACGTCAGACTTTGTCTACGTCTCCGGCCGTTCGGGCGTTGGCGGCGGGTTGTATTTGGGCGGCGCGATTTATCGCGGTCCGCACGGCCTGGCGGGCGAAGTGGGGCATATGAAGCTCGTGCCGCACGGCCGGCCTTGCGCTTGCGGCGCGCGCGGCTGTTTCGAGGCGTATGTTTCAGAGCATGCTGTCGTCAAACGCCTTGCCGAGTCCGGCGTGCCCTTGCAGGATATTCCGGCAATCCGGGCCGCCGCGCTGAGCGGGAACGAAATCGTGCTGCATACGCTGGAAGAAGCAGGACAGCATCTTGGTCTTGGATTGGCCAACCTTGCCAATCTGCTCGCGCCGAGTTCCATTATTCTGGGCGGCAGCATGGCGGCACTGCCGGAATTCCTGCTGCCCGCGTGCCGGCCGGCGTTCGAGGAGAACACCCTGGCGGAGATCCGCAGCGGCATGACCATCGCCCTCTCCACGCTGCAGGAGTTCGCGGTTCCCATGGGAGGAATCGCAATTGCGCTGCAACATTTTCTGGAAGAACCGAGCGTTATCCGCGCCTGATCTGTTAGCGGCTTTACGGCGCCACCCGGAATTGCTATCATTCTTTTAAGGGTCAAATAAACATCCTGGGAGGATGTCATCCATGACAAGCCGTGTGATACCTGTATCGTCTTTTGCATTGGTTGTGTTCGGCGCCACCGGAGATCTGGCGCGGCGGAAATTGCTGCCGGCGATGTTCCAACGCGACGTGGCAGGGCAACTTCCCGATGAAGCCAGCATCATCGGCGTCGCGCGCACGCAAATGGCGGAGGGGGAGTT
>JAJYAF010000427.1 GCA_021779655.1 Pseudomonadota bacterium | reverse complement strand
GCTGGCGCGGCTGGCGAAGATGCAGCGGGTCGAGCTGCGCTTCCAGATGTCCGCGCACGCGGTAGGCGCGGATGAGCATCAGCGCGCGGATGGAATCCAGCGTCGCGGCGCGGGTGTCGGCGGTGGGCGGCGGGGCCGATTTGGTGGCCTCCGGCACTTCGAAAACCGCGGGGCGGGGGGCCCAGGACGCGCCCGATGCATCGGTGAGGACCGAGCGGGCCTCATCGTCCAGCGAGGCGAAGAGCACCGCGAAATCCGGGTCCACCGAATGCGGGGCGGAGATCCATTTTGCGTAAAGCTGTGCGATGAACTGGGCATTCGCCCCGTTCATGGCGGTTGCGATAATGTCGACGCCGGCCATGCCAAACCTATCCCTCTGTTAAGCGATTCCGTCCCGCTTGTTCCACGCTGCCACACTGCGGCAGTGTCAAGCTCACCCTCCCGCGCGAGAGGGGCGGGTTTGCGAACTCTGCGGGCATATAAGCCACAAGCCCGGCCTGATCTTTATCCGGTTTGGAGGGGCTGGGTTGTTCAACCTGCATGTGTATCAGCTTATCCGCCCCGCGCCTTCCGATTTCTTAAAATCCGCCCGTTTCATAATGAGAAAACAATGAGAAAACCCGGCCGGGCGCCATGAAAAAGGCTGAACCGCTTGCGCGATTCAGCCTTTAACAGATCAATCACATAGGTGCTGCGCTTATGCCCGCAGCGCCTTCACCATGGTGCTGCCCAGCGCCGCCGGGCTGTCGGCGACAAAAATGCCCGCCTCCTGCATGGCGGCGATTTTCGCCTGCGCGGTATCCTTGCCGCCCGAGATCACCGCCCCGGCATGGCCCATGCGGCGGCCCGGAGGCGCGGTCACGCCAGCGATGAAGCCGACGACAGGCTTCTTGATCTTGTGGCGGGAGAGGAATTCCGCCGCGTCGATCTCGGAGGGACCGCCGATCTCGCCGATCATGATGATCGCCTGGGTCTCGTCGTCATGCAGGAACAGGTCCAGCACCTCGATGAAATCCATGCCCTTCACCGGGTCACCGCCGATGCCAACGCAGGTGGACTGGCCAAGCCCGGCGGCGGTGGTCTGCGCCACGGCCTCATAGGTCAGCGTGCCGGAGCGCGAGACGATGCCGATCGAGCCGCGCTTGTGGATGTGGCCGGGCATGATGCCGATCTTGCATTCATCCGGGGTGATGACGCCGGGGCAGTTCGGCCCCACGAGGCGCGAGCTGGAGCCGCAGAGCGCGCGCTTCACCCGCACCATGTCGAGCACCGGAATGCCCTCGGTGATGCACACGATCAGCTCCATCCCGGCGTCGATCGCCTCGAGAATGGAGTCGGCCGCGAACGGCGGCGGCACATAAATCGCCGAGGCATTGGCGCCGGTCTTGGCGCGCGCCTCGCCCACGGTGTTGAACACCGGCAGGTCGAGATGCTTGGTGCCGCCCTTGCCCGGTGTCACGCCGCCCACAACCTGCGTGCCATAGGCCAGCGCCTGCTCGGAGTGGAACGTGCCCTGCGCGCCGGTGAAGCCCTGGGTGATGACTTTGGTGTTTTTGTTGACGAGAATGGCCATTACGCGGCTTCCTTCACGGCTTTGACGATTTTTTCAGCAGCATCGGCGAGGTTGTCCGCCGGGATGATCGGCAGGCCGGATTTGGCCATGATATCCTTGCCAAGCTGCACATTGGTGCCTTCCAGGCGCACCACCAGCGGCACGGAGAGCGAAACCTCCCGCGCGGCGGCGATCACGCCCTCGGCGATCACATCGCAGCGCATGATGCCGCCGAAAATGTTGACCAGGATGCCCTCCACGTTCGGGTCCGAGAGAATGATCTTGAACGCCGCCGTCACGCGCTCCTTGGTCGCGCCGCCGCCAACGTCCAAAAAGTTCGCCGGCTCCGCGCCGTAGAGCTTGATGATGTCCATGGTTGCCATCGCCAGCCCGGCGCCGTTCACCATGCAGCCGATGTTCCCATCCAGCGCCACATAAGAGAGGCTGTGCTTGTTGGCTTCCAGCTCCTTGGGGTCTTCCTCGGACTCGTCGCGCAGCTTCTCGATCTCGGGATGGCGGTAGAGCGCGTTGTCGTCGAAGCTCACCTTGGCATCCAGCGCGATGATCTCGCCCGCGCCGGTCACCACCAGCGGGTTGATTTCCATGATCGCCGCATCCAGCGCGACGAACGCCTCATAGATCGCGCTCACGAACTTGGTGAACGTGCCGACCTGCTTGCCTTCCAGGCCCAGGCCGAAGGCCAGCTTACGGGCGTGGAAACCGGAAATCCCGGAAGCCGGGTCAACCGGGGCGCGCAGAATCTTCTCGGGGTGGTGCTCGGCCACTTCCTCGATCTCCATGCCGCCCTCGGTGGAGGCGATGATCACGATCTCGGAGACCGAACGGTCGATCAGCAGGGAGAGATACAGCTCACGCTTGATATCGCAGCCGGCTTCCACATAAACGCGGCGCACCAGGCGGCCGGCCGGGCCGGTCTGCTTGGTGATCAGCGTGTGGCCGATCATCGCGGCGGCGGCTTCACGCACTTCGTCGAGCGATTTGGCCAGGCGCACACCGCCCTTGCCGTTGGGGTCATCCTTGAACTTGCCAGCCCCGCGCCCACCGGCATGGATCTGGGATTTTACCACATACACCGGCCCGGGAAGCTTTTTCGCGGCTTCCACGGCTTCTTCCGGCGTCCAGGCGACATGCCCGCCCAACACTGCGACGCCATAGGCTTTCAGCAGTTCCTTGCCCTGATATTCATGTATGTTCATTTGAAGTCGGCCTACCCTGTTTTCTGGAGTTAAAAAGGCGTCGCCGGGGGTGCTACTCCAATCATCAGCCCCCGGCAAGAAGCATTGCTGCGCTGCGGAAGCCACACAATTGCAGGGGGAAAGCCCGGCGGCATCTCCCCGTTGGTCAAGTCAGATGTGGCAGTTTCAGATATTCCTCGCTCTGCATTTCCTCCAGGCGGGAGGCGGTGCGCTCAAATATCGCAGCGCCTTCGCCGGAGCGGTACAAATCATCGGGCCGCGCGGCGGCGGTGGCGTAGAGTTTCACCCGGTGTTCATAAAGCGCGTCGATCAGCGTCACGAACCGGCGCGCCTCATCGAAATTATCCGGCGAAAGCCTCGGAATCCCGTCGATCAGTATGTTGTGATAATGCGTCG
>JAJYAF010000426.1 GCA_021779655.1 Pseudomonadota bacterium | reverse complement strand
GGCGGGTGCCCATCTGAGCATTACAGAAAACGCGCTCTTTCGCTTCGGTGAAGCGGGTGGCCTGACGCTCGCGGGCGGCCAATACCCGGGCGCGAATCTCGGCGGAGCCTTCGGCAGCAGAGCCACCCCGGAGTTCCTTATATTGGACGGCGGGCACCTCGATATGGATGTCGATGCGGTCGAGCAAGGGTCCGGAAACTTTGGACACGTAGCGTTGAATCATGGGCGGCGTGCACATACATTGCCGGGATTTGTCGTTGAAATATCCGCATGGGCACGGGTTCATGGCCGCCGCCAACATGAAGCGTGCCGGAAAGCTGAGCGACATGGAGGCGCGGGCAATCGTGACGTGGCCATCTTCCAGAGGCTGACGAAGAACTTCCAGAACATTGCGCGGGAACTCCGGCAATTCATCCAGGAAGAGCAGGCCGTTGTGGGCGAGCGAGACCTCGCCGGGACGCGGGATGGCGCCGCCGCCGATGAGGCCGGCATCGGAAACGGTGTGGTGCGGGGAGCGGAACGGCCGCTGGGTGACCAGGCCGGTTTCAGAATTCAACACGCCGGCGACGGAGTGGATTTTGGTGGTTTCCAGAGCTTCCTCAAAGTTGAGTGGCGCCAGAATTCCCGGCAGGCGCTTGGCCAGCATGGTTTTGCCGGAACCCGGGGGCCCGATCATCAAGATATTGTGACCGCCGGCCGCAGCCACTTCCAAGGCGCGCTTGGCGGTTTGCTGGCCGCGAACGTCGCTGAAGTCGAAGGGAAAATGTTCCATCTCCCCGAGCAGATCACGGGTAGCGACGCGAATGGGCTGGGCTTGTATGCCACCGTTGGCGGCGGAATTCAACAACTCGCGCACTTCCAGCAGGGAGTTGACGCCATAGACATCGACGCCCTCCACGACAGCGGCTTCGCGGGCGTTGGCTGCGGGGATGAGAAGGTTGCGAATGCCGCGTTCGCGCGCTGCAATCGCGATGGGCAGCATCCCTTGCACCGGACGCAGGCTGCCATCGAGGCCGAGCTCACCCACCAGAAGAAAATTACTGAGATCGCGCAACTGCAGACTGCCATACGCGCCCAGGATGCCGATGGCCATGGGAAGGTCGAAGCCGGAGCCTTCCTTCTTGAGATCGGCGGGAGCCAGATTGATGGTGATGGTGGTGGGGGGGACGTCGAAACCGGAGTTTTTGATGGCGGCGCGGACCCGATCGCGGCTTTCGCGCACGGCGGCGTCGGGCAGGCCCACGGTATGGAAGCGGTCTTCGGTCGTCTTGATGCCGGAGAAGTCCACCTCCACATCAATGATGTTGGCGTGGATGCCGTACACGGCGGCGCTAAAAGATTTGAAAAGCATCGTGGGGGAGTTCCGTCCTCGATGGTACTACTGCGGAGAAGATTTTGAATGTGCCAGCGCGCAACATGCCATTACCGGCGGATGGACCGAGGTGGACGGCGTAGCCTTCGGCGCAGCCGATGTCGCGCCTGTGCCGGTATGCTGAGAGTGCTGCGCGCGAGTCTCCAGCATGATGACGAGTCTATTTGATTTATTCAAGATCGGGATTGGACCCTCCAGTTCGCACACGGTTGGCCCGATGCGGGCCGCGCGTCGATTTGTGCTCGAACTGGAGAATGCGGGGCTGCTGCAAGAGACGGCGCGCGTTACGGTGGAGCTGTACGGGTCGCTGGCGTTGACGGGTCACGGTCACGGCACGGATCGCGCGATTTTGCTGGGCCTGCTGGGCGAACAGCCGGACAAGGTAGATCCGGCGGCCATCGACGGAATCGTACAAGGGATTCGCGATGCACATGCGTTGCGAGTGCTTGGCAAGCATGTTGTTGCGTTCGATGAAGCCGATGACCTGGTGTGGCGCCGCGCCGAAGCGCTGGCAGCCCATCCCAACGGAATGCGATACACGGCGTCCGACGAGAGCGGTGCGATATTGCGACAGCAGATCTTCTACTCCGTCGGTGGGGGATTTATTCGCGCCGAAGGCGAAGAGATCGAGACAGGTGAATCTGCGAACATCCCCTATTCATTCCGAAGCGCGGCGGAGTTGATGGAGATCGCGGAACGAAATCGGCTATCGATTTGGGAGTTGATTCTGGCAAATGAGTCTGTTACACGCAGCGAGGCGGAAGTTCGGGCCGGCATTCGTACGATCTGGAAGACGATGCAGCAGTGCGCCGAGCGCGGCCTGACGACGGAGGGCACGCTGCCCGGCGGATTGAGTGTTCATCGCCGAGCGCCGGAGATGCGCGCCAAGCTGCTGCGGAAACAGTCCGGCGATCCGCTCGCGCCGATGGATTGGCTGACGCTCTACGCCATCGCTGTGAACGAAGAAAATGCCGCGGGCGGACGCGTGGTGACTGCGCCAACGAATGGCGCTGCCGGGGTGATTCCGGCGGTGGCGCATTACTATCGCAACTTTGTTCCCAATGCGGAGGAGGATGGGGTTGTGCGCTACTTTTTGACTGCGGCGGCCATCGGGATTTTGTACAAGGAGAACGCATCCATCTCCGGCGCGGAGGTGGGATGCCAGGGCGAAGTAGGTGTTGCTTGTTCGATGGCGGCGGGCGGGTTAGTGGCGGCGATGGAAGGAAGCAATGAGGAAGTGGAGCATGCCGCTGAAATTGCCATGGAACATAATCTCGGCATGACCTGCGATCCGATTGGCGGGCTGGTGCAGATTCCCTGCATCGAACGCAATGCCATGGGGGCGGTGAAGGCGGTGAATGCGTGCCGCATTTCCATGAACGAAACCGGGACACACAAAATTTCTCTCGATCAGATTATCGAGACGATGTACCGCACCGGTCTCGACATGCAGAGCCGCTACAAGGAAACTTCCCAGGCGGGATTGGCGCTGAATATTATTGAGTGCTGAACAGCGAGCAAGGGAGCCGGAGAATTTTCCGAGCGTGGGGATCTGGGCCTGAGCTTACGCCAACTTTCCGTAGGTGACCACGCAGTCGTACTCCATCTGTACATGACCGTCTTTCTGGCATCGTGAAAATAGTTCTTTGATCCGGCGCAGCATGGCGGGGTAGCGGGGATGATCCGGTTGCGGCATGTAGGAAGAAGAAAGAATGCGTCCTACCATTTCCTCCAGGCCGAACACCTGCTGGTTGTGGAAATACGTCTGATGCATGAGCGCCGGCGCAAAAAATT
>JAJYAF010000425.1 GCA_021779655.1 Pseudomonadota bacterium | reverse complement strand
CGGCGACCACCGAGATCTACACACTTCCCCTACTCCGCGCTCTTCCGCTCCGCCAACCCCGCGCGCATACCAATCCGCGTTTTCGCGGATTGGTATTATACCAGCCCGCCAATTGATTGACTTTTCCGGACAGGTGGCGGGCTAGAAAGCATTCGTTTTGAAGGCGCGGGATTGCGCATCCTTGAAGAGGATGTATCGGCTTGGAGGAATTGGACAATGAACGAGATGCGCGATCTCGGCTCAACGGCCCACGGAGGCAGCGGGATTTCCGATCCGGCGGGGCGGCTTGCTTCCTTTGCGGCATCGCTGCGTTTTGAGGATATACCGGAGCGGGTCCGTATCCGCGCTGCCCACCATATTCTCGACGTGGTGGGAATTGCCTGCGTCTCCACGCGCTATGATTTCGCGCATCGCACGCTCAGCGCGATCCGCCCGCTCGCGGGGCCGGGCGATGTCCCTGTGCTGGGAACGGGCGTCCGGCTGCCGCCGCGAGACGCCGCGTTGGTGAACGGCCTGCTGTGCCATGCGCTCGATTTCGACGACACCCATCTTGGCGGGGTCATCCATCCCTCCGCCAGCGTGTTCCCGGCGGCGCTTTCCGCCGCGTTGATGGCGGGCGCTTCGGGCGCCGCCCTGCTAACCGCCTACATCATCGGCGTGGAAGCGGCGACCCGGATCGGTGCGGTGGCGCGCGGCGCTTTTCACGATCGCGGGTTTCATCCCACCAGCGCGGTCGGCGTTTTCGGATGCGTGCTGGCAGCCGGCAGGCTCGCGGGTCTTACGGCCGGGGAGCTTGCCGCGGCACAGGGCATCGCGTTGTCGATGGCCTCCGGTACGTTTGAATTTCTCGAAGACGGCGCCTGGAACAAGCGCCTGCACGCGGGCTGGGCCGCGCAGGCGGCCATCACCGCCGCGGCACTCGCCCGGCAGGGCTTCGTTGGGGCCACCAGCCCCTATGCCGGCCGCTTTGGCCTCTACAACCTGTTCGCGGCGGGTGGGCTGGCGCAGCGAGACCTTTCAATCGCCACCGCCGGTCTTGGCGAGACCTGGGAAATCGAGCAGACGGCCATAAAACCCTACCCCGCTTGCCATTTCACGCATGCCTGTATCGATGCCGCGCTGCTGCTGCGGGAGGCCGGCCTGCGCGCCGAGGACGTTCAGTCGATCACCGCGGCCGTTCCCGAACAGATCATCCCGATCGTTTGCGAGCCCGCTGCCAACAAGCGGCGCCCCTCCAATTCCTATGACGCGCAGTTCAGTATTCCTTTCCTGGTCGCGGCCGCGCTGGTCAGGGGGCAGGTCACGCTTAAGGAGATCGAAGCCACGAACGACCCGGAGATCCTTGCGGTCGCGGCGCGTATTGGTTACGAAATCGATCCTAATTCCCCATTCCCGAAAACCTATTCCGGCGAGCTGATCGTGACGACCAAAGACGGACGCACGCTGCGCCAGCGCGAGGAAATCAATCGAGGCGCTCCCGAGCGCCCGCTTTCCAACGAGGACATCATCGCGAAATACCGCGCGAACGCGGCGCTCGCCTTATCGCCGGAAGCCGCCGAGCGGATCGAGGTCGCGGCGCTTGGCCTCGCCGCGGCCCCCAGCGCCCGTGCTCTCGCCAATGATTTCGCCGCCTAAAAATCGAAGGTAATGAACCAATGAACGCCAGGCCTAAGAATTCAGATCAGGATGCGGGCGAGCACGAACGCCTTATTCTCGATTCCGTGGAGCGTTTTCTTGAGCGCCATGTCCGGCCGGTCGCGATGAAACTCGAACATGCCGATGCGTACCCCATTGAAATTGTCGAGCGGATGAAGGAGCTGGGGCTGTTCGGTGCGATCATTCCAACCGAATACGGAGGGCTCGGTCTGCGGCCCAGCATCTACGCCCGCGTCATCGAACGGATTTCCGCTGTCTGGATGTCGATCGCCGGCATCGTCAATTCCCACCTCATCATGGCCCGCATCGTTGATCGTATGGGAACGGCGGAGCAGAAATCAGAATTCCTGCCGCGATTCGCGACCGGGGAATTGCGCGGCGGGCTTGCCCTCACGGAGCCCGGTTGCGGGACCGATCTTCAGGCCATTCGCACGGTGGCGAGGCGGGAGGGAGAGCACTACATCGTCAACGGCACGAAGACCTGGATCTCCAACGGGATCGAAGGCGGCTGTTTCGCGCTTCTGGTGAAAACCGATCCGGCGGCCGAGCCGCGCCACAAGGGCATGAGCATGCTGCTCGCGGTCAAAGGGCCGGGTTTCCGGGTTGGACGCAAACTCGAAAAGCTCGGCTACAAGGGGATCGATTCCGCGGAACTCGTGTTTGAGGACTACAAGGTTCCGGTCAGCCGGCTCATCGGCGGCACGGAAGGCACCGGCATGCTTTGCGCGCTTTCAGGCCTGGAACTGGGCCGTATCAATGTTGCCGCGCGGGGCGTGGGCGTTGCCCAGGCGGCGCTGGACGAAGCGGTCCGCTATAGTCAGGAGCGGCATACCTTCGGCAAGCCGATTTGCGAACATCAGGCCATCGCGCTGAAGCTTGGCGACATGGTGACGCGGGTCACCGCGGCGCGAATGCTGACGGAAGCGGCCGCCCAGGCGCTGGACCGTGGCGAACGCTGCGATTTCGAGGCCGGCATGGCGAAACTCTTCGCAACCGAGGCGGCCATGGAGAACGCCGCGGAGGCGATGCGGATCTTCGGGGGATACGGCTACAGCAAGGAGTTTCTGGTGGAGCGTCTCTATCGCGACGCGCCGCTTCTGGTTATCGGGGAAGGAACGAACGAAATGCAGCGTCTGATCATCGCCAAGCGCCTGATCGAGCGCAACCGGATCTAGACCGGTGCAAACGCTACAAGGCGCAACCCGGCTGCCCCTTGCCGGGGTAACGGTGCTGGCCGTGGAGCAATACGGCGCCGGCCCGTTCGGCACGATGTTTCTCGCCGATATGGGCGCCGAGGTGATCAAGATCGAAAACCCGTCCGAGGGCGGGGATGTCGGGCGATATGTCGGCCCTCATTTGTTCGGCCCGGGTGATTCGCATTTCTTCCAGGCCTTCAACCGCAACAAGCGGAGCATCACGCTGAATATCAAATCCCCGGACGGCATGCGCATCTTTCGCGATCTCGTCCGAGGGGCCGATGCCGTTCTCGACAATCTTCGCGGGGATATTCCG
>JAJYAF010000024.1 GCA_021779655.1 Pseudomonadota bacterium | reverse complement strand
ATCGCTTGCCAAGCTGCGGCTGAACGACGCAAGCTTCCATTACGAGGCGGAAACTTCGGCGGCGCTTGGTTTTGGTTTTCGTTGCGGCTTCCTTGGTCTTTTGCATCTGGAAATCATCCAGGAGCGGCTTTCCCGTGAATTCGGCCTCAATTTGATCGCAACCGCGCCTTCCGTGGTATATAAGGTCTTCCGCACGAATGGGGTTGTGGAATTGCTGCACAACCCGTCCGACATGCCGGACGGCAGCGTGATCGACCATCTTGAGGAGCCGTGGATACGCGCGACCATCCTGGTGCCAGACGATTATCTCGGCGCGGTTTTAACGCTGTGCAATGAGCGCCGGGGCCAGCAGGTGGATCTTACCTATGTCGGCAACCGGGCGATGGCGGTATATAAAATTCCGTTGAACGAGGTCGTGTTTGATTTCTACGATCGGCTGAAATCGGTCAGCCGCGGCTATGCCAGCTTCGACTACCAGATGGAGGATTATGCCGAGGCCGATCTGGTGAAGATTTCCATTCTGGTGAACCAGGAGCCGGTGGACGCGCTTTCCTTCATTGCCCACCGGGCGGCGGCGGAGACCCGTGGCCGGGCGATTTGCGGCAAGCTGAAGGAGCTGATTCCGAAACAGCTGTTCAAAATCGCCATCCAGGCGGCAATCGGCGGCCGCGTGATCGCGCGGGAGACGATCTCGGCCCTATCCAAGGACGTGACCGCGAAGTGTTATGGCGGCGATATCACCCGCAAACGCAAGCTGCTGGAGAAGCAGAAGGAAGGCAAAAAGCGCATGCGCCAGTTCGGCAAGGTCGAAATCCCGCAAAGCGCCTTTCTCGCCGCCCTGAAAATGGATGCCTGATCTCGTGCCCGCCTTGAGCACCCGCCTTGCTTTGGCTAAGACCACCCGGTGCCGGAGAGATGGCCGAGCGGCTTAAGGCGCACGCTTGGAAAGCGTGTGTGCGTGAAAGCGTACCGAGGGTTCGAATCCCTCTCTCTCCGCCACTTCAGTCCCTGAGTGGGCACGGCGTTTCCTCCGGTTTTTCCGGTGAGCGTCTGTAGCAGCCGGAACTTCGATCGCATGATCCGAACCTCACCGTCCGCCACCTCGACTCACTGGGCAAGCGCGCGCAAGTGATCGCGGCGATAGCCGGCAGTTAACCGTGCGCGGGTGGGTTCATGACATGGCTGCCCCTCAACGCGGCACTGGCGTCACCTTTCGATCTTCATATGAAGGTTATTATTTCCGGTTCGGGACGGCTAGGCTAAGGTGCCGCATGTTCCGCTCCGGCATTCTGTTCGCCCTTCTCTCCGCCGTGTTGTTTGGCGCAAGCACACCGTTTGCCAAGCTGCTGCTTGGAGCGATGAGCCCGTGGATGATGGCCGGGCTGCTTTATTCGGGCGCCGGCCTTGGCCTCGCGTGTCTGCGCCTGTTCCGCGTTGCATTGCGCCTGCCAGCGGCCGAAGCGCCGCTGCGGCGCGCGGACCTGCCATGGCTTGGGCTGGTGATCCTCTCCGGTGGTCTCGGCGGGCCGCTCCTGCTCATGTTCGGCCTGTCCCTTACCAGCGCAGCCAACGCGTCGCTGCTGCTGAACCTGGAGGGGCTGGCTACCATGGGCATTGCGTGGGTCGTGTTCCGGGAGAATGTAAACCGCCGCCTGCTGTTCGGCGCGCTCGCAATTCTTGGCGGGGCGGCCTTGCTGTGCGGGCAGGGGCGGGCGAGCCTTGATTTCGGCGCCGTTCTGATCACTGGCGCCTGCCTCTGCTGGGGGATTGACAATAATCTCACCCGGAAACTTTCCTCTGCTGATCCGGTGCAGATCGCGATGCTGAAGGGGCTGGCGGCCGGCGTGGTCAACATGGTGCTGGCGCTCGCCGCCGGCGGGCATTTCCCCGCGCCGGGGCTGCTCGCCGCCGCAGGCGTTGTTGGCTTCCTTGGCTACGGCGTGAGTTTGGTTCTGTTCGTGATGGCGTTGCGCCATCTCGGCACGGCCCGAACCGGCGCGTACTTCGCCCTCGCCCCTTTCGTCGGTGCCGCGATCGCGGTGATAGTCCTCGGTGAACCGCTATCGTTGAGGCTGCTGATCTCCGGGGCGCTCATGGGCCTCGGCCTCTGGCTGCATCTGGCGGAGCGGCACGAGCACGAGCATGAGCACGGCGAGATGGCGCACGAACACCGCCATAGCCACGACGAACACCACCAGCACGAGCATGGCGAAAACGCGCCACTGGGCGAACCACACTCACATAGGCACCGGCACGCGCGGCTGGTGCACAGGCACATGCACTGGCCGGACCTGCACCATCGGCATACGCATGAGCATACGCCTTAAGGCAAGCACATTCGGGCTTGAACGCACAGGCACTAACTTGAAACGTAGATCAAAACCAATTTTTTAGCGCGCGAAATCGAGGCCGATATCCAGCACCTTGGCGCTGTGGGTCAGCCATCCAGCGGAGATCAAGTCCACGCCCGTCTCTGCGATCCGCGGCGCGGTTTGCGGTGAGACACGGCCAGAGGCCTCGGCAATCGCCTGGCCGTCGATCATCCGCATGGCCTCGCGCAGGGTGGCAATGTCCATGTTGTCCAGCAACACTACATCCACGCCCTCTGCCAGCGCTTCGTCGAGCTGCGCCAACGTTTCCACCTCGATCTCGATTTGCACAAGATGCCCCGCACTTCGCTTGGCCGCGCGCAAAGCAGCTATGATGCCGCCAGCGATGGCGATGTGGTTGTCCTTGATCAGCATCGCGTCGTCGAGCCCGAAACGATGATTGCTCCCTCCGCCGCAGCGTACCGCGTATTTCTGCGCGAAACGAAGGCCGGGTGTGGTTTTGCGCGTGCAGGTAATCCGGGCCCGGGTATGCCCGATGGCATCGGCGATCTGCCGGGTTGCCGTTGCGATTCCCGATAGAGCGCCAAGAAAATTCAGTGCGACGCGCTCCGCGCTGAGAATGCCGCGAGCCGGGCCATGGATGATCGCGATCGGATCGCCGGGAGCGACACGGGCGGTGTCGGGGAGCAGGGTCTCGAAGCGAATTTCAGGATCGGTCAGCGTGAAGGCGGTGCGGGCGAAATCGATTCCGGCGACGACACCGGGCTCGCGCGCCGAAAGTACGCATCTTGCTTGCGTACCGGCGGGAATCACCGCCTCCGTGGTAATATCCCCGGCGCGGCCGAGATCTTCGAGCAACCCGGCCGCTACCGCCTGCTCGACCAGAAGATGCGGGATGCTCATGCGGCAAGCTCCAGTCCTGAAAGTTCCGAGATATGACTAAGCGAATGGCGAGGGGCTAATAGATGGGGAAAATCGGTCCGATAATGCGCGCCGCGACTCTCCTGCCGCCGGAAGGCGGCCCGCGCCATCAACCATGCAATGAGCGCTGCGTCCGAGTGATCGGCATAGCCCCGCAGTTCGGTCATGGCACGGCACAGCCCGTTTGAATCGCGTAAAATTCCTAAATGGGAACCGCAGATTTCACGAATGCGCGACAATGGCTCAGGGTGTGTGGCAGGAATCTGCGCGGGCAATTCCGGCATCGGCCGCGCCTCCCTTGCCAGGCAGGCTTCGGCGGCCAGCCGCCCCGTCACCAGCGCTTCCAGAAGCGAATTGCTCGCCAGCCGGTTGGCGCCGTGCAGTCCGGTGGAAGCGGCCTCGCCGATGGCGAAAAGCCCGTGCACGCTGCTTTCACATTCCGCATTCACCGCGATTCCGCCCATATGGTAATGCGCGGCCGATCGGACCGGAATCGGTTGCGATGCGGGATCGATGCCGTTTTCCAGGCAGGTGGCAAACATGCCAGGGAAATGTCCCGGATCGACATGCCGGGCATCCAGGAATACCTTGCCGCCCTCGGCGTATTTCGCGGCCACGGCACGCGCCACGACGTCCCGCGCTGCAAGATCCCCACCTTGCATGAAGGCGACCCCGGCTTCGTCCACCAATACCGCGCCTTCGCCGCGCACCGCTTCGCTGATTAGCGGCATCGGGTCCCGGTTGCAGGCCAGCGCGGTTGGATGGAACTGGACAAATTCCATATCCCGCATCACGGCGCCAGCCCGCGCGGCCATCGCAAGCCCGCTGCCGACAGCGCTCAAGGGGTTGGTCGTATGCGCGAACAACCCGCCGATACCCCCGGTTGCGAGAATTACCATGGAGGCGGCGATGTTCAACCGGCCTTGCGGTGTGTTTGCGTACACGCCCTGGATGGCGTTATCGTGAACCGCCAGGCGCCATGCTCTGGTGTTTTCAATGATGGTTATGCCCGGCGTTGCGCTTGCCGCACGCGCCATCACGCGCATTGCTTCCTGCCCCGTGGCATCCATGGCGTGCACGATGCGGCGCCGGCTATGGGCGGCTTCCAGCCCGAGCGCCAGGCTGGCCATTGCCGTATCGCCCTTTGTGGCGAATTTCGCGCCCAGGCCAAGCAGAAATTCAACCGCCCAGGGTCCGGCCTGAACGATCCGGTGTACCGCCTCCGCATCACACAGCCCGGCGCCCGCGGCCATGGTATCGGCGACATGCAACGGAACGGAATCATCCCGGCCCACCGCAGCGGCGATGCCGCCTTGTGCCATGCCACTCGCCGTGCCGCCGCTAAGCCGGCCCGTGCAAAGCAGAATCGCCCGGCGTGGGGCCAGCAGGATGGCCGCCATGAGTCCGGCGACGCCCCCGCCGATAATGACCGGATTGCCGTTCATCGTACCGCCAGCATCCGCTCCACCGCCATGCGCGCCCGTTCCGCAACTCGCGGATCAATCCTGATTTCTGTCTGCATTGTTTCGAGAGAATGACGAATATTGACAAGCGTTATGCGCTTCATGTGTGGGCAGAGATTGCAGGGTTGCACGAATTCTGTCGCAGGGTTTGCAACAGCGATATTGCTGCTCATGGAGCACTCGGTAATCAGTGCCGCGCGTGCCGGTTTTTCCCGTACCACGTAATCGTTCATGGCGGCGGTGGACCCGGCGAAATCTGCTACCGCGACAACTTCCGGCGGGCATTCCGGATGCGCGAGCACGACGATGCCAGGATGCGCCTCGCGCAGCGCCAGGATATCGGGAGCCGTGAACCGTTCATGAACTTCGCAATGCCCGGCCCAGGATATGACCCGCACGTTTGTTCCCGCCGCGACATTCCGCGCGAGATATTCGTCCGGGATCATGATAACCTCGGGCACACCAAGGCTTTCCACCACTTTTCTCGCATTGCCGGAAGTACAGCAGATATCGGATTCCGCTTTCACGGCGGCCGAGGTATTCACATAGGTGACGACCGGGACGCCCGGATGCCGCTTTCGCAACATCCGCACATCTTCCGGCGTGATGCTCTCCGCCAGCGAGCACCCGGCACGCATATCCGGGACCAGCACCGTCTTGGCGGGATTGAGAAGCTTTGCCGTCTCCGCCATGAAATGTACGCCGGCGAGCACGATCACCTCGGCCTCGGTGCTTTGCGCCTCCCGCGCCAGGGCCAGGCTGTCGCCGACAATGTCAGCGACGCCATGGAAGATTTCCGGAGTCTGGTAGTTATGCGCCAGGATCACCGCATTGCGTTGCTCTTTCAAGCGGCGGATGGCTGCGATTTCCGGCGCGAACATCTGCCATTCGGCGGATGGGATCACATGCGCAACCTTCGCATAGAGGTCCGCGAGGGAAAAGGACATCGTTTTCTCCTAATGCTCATTCTGAGTATTTTGGTGCCGCAAAGGCGACGCACTTATCCTGAGTTTGAGCATAAGAGATGTCAAGAGCGGGGCAGCGGGGGTTTCGTGCCGGCGTAAGCGCGTTCCTGCAATACATCGGCGCGGAAGCGGAAGAGCTTGGCCGGCCGCCCCCCGGTCGCGGATTCCATTAATCCTGTTTCTTCAACCAGTTCCTGCTGTTCCACCAGCCGCCGGAAATTCTGCTTGTGCAAACTCCGTCCGGCCAGGGCCTCAACGCAGCGCTGCAAATCCAGCAGGGTGAATTGCGGCGGCATCAGTTCGAACACCACGGGGCGGTAGGTGATTTTCGTGCGCAGCCGAGCGATCCCGGTAGCCAGGATACGGCGGTGGTCCTGCCGCATCGGTGTGCCGAGCTGCAACGAGCCTTTTTCGCGGCTTTCGACTCCATCGCGCCTTGCCTCGGCCAGCAACCCTGCCTCGTAGAGCAGTTCATAGCGTTGCAGCACCAATTCATCGTTCCAGCGCCGGCCTTCCAGTCCGAAGGAAATAGCGCCGCGCAGCCGCCGGGCCTTGCGTTCCGCCGCCGTTGCCCCGGCTTGCGCCCAGGCCCGCAACGCCCCCGCAAGTGCTGGCGCTTCGACGGCTTGCCCACGCCGATCCTCCCAAGGGAAATACCGGTACCAGCCGTACCAGCCGGCCCCATCCTCCTGCCGGCTCGGCTGTTCCAGGGTCAGGCCGAGATAGGAGATGGAGATCGCCCGGCCGGCCGGATCCTGGCCCGAGGACGCCTGCGCCGCGCGGTCGCTATCTGCGAAGGTGTAGAGCTGCTCCACATAGCCCAGCGGATGATGCGTCTGCCGCTCCACCCAGGCGCGCAGCCCGGCCTGCAGGCTACGATGTTCCGGTGAAAGCGGGCCAGACGGCAGCGAGGTGCCGCCGGCGATTGTCAGCACGCGCGGCACCCCTGCCGTGACAGCAACGATAACGGCGATGAGTTCGGCATTGACGGCATCGGTCCGATTTTCCCGCATTGCCGCATTTTCCAGATCGCGCCGTGGTGGCGCAAGCCTGCATCCGCGCGCAACCGGTTGGTCGTTCGTTCAGGGGAACAGGCCGCGCAACCGCTTCGCGGCGTAAACCTTGGCAACGCCGATTGCCATGGCGGCGGTACGGCTGGAAATACGCTCAGCCTCCATTCGGGAGTTCACCAGATCGAAGGCGCGGTCGAGGATATGAGTCAGCCGCGAATGCACCTCGTTTTCTTCCCAGAACAGTTGCTGCAAGTCCTGCACCCATTCGAAATAGCTCACGACCACGCCGCCGGAATTGCAAAGGATATCGGGAATCACATAAATTTCGCCCGCCCGTTCGGCCAGCACAAGATCGGCATCCGGCATGGTCGGACCGTTCGCGGCCTCTGCCAGGACGCGGCATTGCAGCTTGGCCGCCATTGGCCCGTCGATCACGCGCTCCAGCGCGGCGGGGACGAGAAAATCGCATTTCCGGGTCAGCAGCGTCTTGGGGTCTGCCGCGGCTTCCGCCGAGAAGCCGGCCAGCACCTTGTGCTCCGCCACGTGCCTCAGCATCGCTTCAACCGGCAGTCCGGCCGGATCGTAAAGGCAGGCTGTATGGTCGCTCACCCCGATAATCTTCACGCCACGGGCGGCGAATTCCTGCGCGGTCACCGAACCGACATTGCCGAAGCCCTGAACGATCGCCGTGGTGCCCGAGGGAGCCAGCCCGATTTTCGCCGCCGCCCGCATGGCGAGATGCACGACGCCGCGCCCGGTGGCTTCCCGCCGGCCTACCGTGCCGCCGGAGGCCACGGGTTTGCCGGTGACGATTTCCGACACCATATTGCCCTGATGCGCCGAGTAGGTATCCATGAACCAGGCCATCACCTGTTCATTGGTGCCCATGTCGGGTGCCATGATATCGGTATGCGGCCCGACGAAAGGAATCATCTCCTGCATGTAGCGCCGCGAAAGGGCTTCGAGTTCGCGGCCCGATAGCGCTGGCGGATCTACTGTCACCCCGCCCTTGGCGCCGCCATAGGGCAGCCCGACCAGCGCGCATTTCCAGCTCATCCATATCGCCAGCGCCGCCACCTCGCCGATATCCACGCTGGGGGAAAACCGGGTGCCGCCCTTGGTTGGCCCCAGGGTCAGGTGATGCTGGACCCGGTAGCCCTGGAATACCGCGGTCGTGCCGTCGTCGCGGTGGATCGGGCACGAGACGGTAATGGCGCGCTTGGGGTAGAGCAGCCGGTCGCGCTCGTCCGCCGGAATTTCAAGATGATCGGCAATCACCTGGAATTGCTGTTGCGCCATGTCGAAAACCGGACCGGTATAGATGCTCATTCGCGTCTCCTCGCAATGCGCAGTCAGGTGGCATTATCCTTTTCGAAGGAAAGAACCAAGACATCATTTTCGTATTCCGATGCGTCCTTGTCCGACCTCGCTCATCAGCCGGCGGATAAGGGGGCCGCGACCGATTCCAGGGATTTTCGTTCTGCATCCACACCAAAGATGCATGCCGTCGCCGCGGCCGCCAGCATCAGCGCGGCTGCGATCAAATAGCCATAGAAGATATATAGCCGCGACCCGGTGCCGATAAGATGGCCGAAAAGCCATGGCCCGATAATCCCCCCGGCGGCCGTGCCAACCGTGTAGAATACCGCAATCGCCAGTGCGCGCATCTCCAACGGAAACACCTCGCTTGCCGTGAGGTAAGCCGAACTCGCCGCGGCCGAGGCGATAAAGAAAATCGCCGACCAGGCAAGGGTCTGCGTCGTGGCATCGAATGCGTTATGCACGAACAGATAGCCGGTTGCGGCGAGCAGCAGCCCCGCGAGGGCATAGGTGGCCGCGATCATCACCCGTCTGCCGAGCGTGTCGAACAAATGCCCGAGCAGCAACGGGCCGAGAAAATTGCCCGCGGCCAGCGGCAGGAGAAAATACCCGGCATTCTGCTGCTGCACATGATAAAAATGAACCAGCACCAGCGCGTAGGTGAAAAACAACGCATTGTATAAAAACGCCTGCGCAGCCATCAGAACCACAACCAGGATGGAACGCAATCTGTACTTCCCGAACATCACGCGGAACACGAGGCCAAGCCCGAAGCTTTTCCGCGGCTGAATCATCAGCCGCTCCTCCGGCGGCGGCGGGCGGAAATGCCGCGCTCCCGCTCGCCGTTCAATTTCGTCCATTACCGCATTTGCTTGTTCAGGCTGGTCATGGGTGATCAGCCAGCGGGGGCTTTCCGGCACGCTGCGCCGGAGCAGCAGAATACCGCCGCTTAGGATGGCGCCGATCACGAAACAGAGCCGCCAGCCAAGGTCGATCGGAAGGATACGCGGGTTCAGCAGCACGATGGACGCGCCGGCGCCAAAAACCGCGCCCGCCCAGAAACTGCCATTGATTGCGAGCGCCAGTCTGCCGCGCAACCTGGCCGGCATCAGCTCGTCAATGGCGGAATTCACCGCCGAATACTCGCCGCCGAGGCCAGTGCCGGTGAGAAAGCGAAACAGCGCGAAGCTGAAAAAATTCCAGGAAAAAGCCGATAGCAGCACGCCCAGAACATATACGCCCAGCGTCACAAGGAAGATTTTCCTGCGTCCGAGCCGGTCCGTGAGCCAACCGAAAAGCAAAGAGCCGCTGACCGCGCCGGCGACATAGGAGGAGGCCACCGCGCCCACCTGGGCCGCTGAAAGATCCAGCGTGTGAGAATCACCGAGGACGCCGCCCATCGCGCCCACGATGGTCACTTCCAACCCGTCCAGCATCCAGGCGATGCCGAGCGCCGCGATCAGCAGCACGTGGAAACGGCTCCAAGGCAGGCGGTCCAGCCTGGCCGGAATATCCGTCTCCAGCATGCCGGTCCGCAACCGGAAGGCTAGCCGACCAGGCTGAGGCGCGCGCGTTTCGGCACCGCAAGGGATTCATAGAGCGCGAGATAATCCTCGGCCATCCGGCGCGCCGTGAAGCGCGCTTCGAACCGGCTGCGAATGGTCGCGCGGTCCAACCGGTGTACCCGCGTCAGTGCCTCCACGGCTTCAGCCTCGTTGCCGACGACAAAACCGGTCACGCCGTCTTCAATCACTTCCGGGACGGAACCGTGGTTGAAAGCGATAACCGGCGTACCGCAGGCCATCGCCTCGATCATGACCAGGCCGAAGGGCTCCGGCCAGTCGATCGGCATCAGCAGCGCCTTGGCGCCGGAAAGAAACACCGATTTGGCATCGTCGCTGATCTCGCCGATGAGTTCCGCATCCGGCCCCAGCATGGGCTCGATCGTGGTGGCAAAATATTCAGCGTCCACTTTGTCCACCTTCGCGGCCAGCTTGAGCTTCTCGCCGGCGGCATGGGCGATGCGAATAGCGCGGTCGGCGCGTTTTTCCGGGCAGATCCGGCCAAGAAAGGCGACATAGCCTGGTTCCACCGGGCAGGGCATCAGCAGGTTCATCGGCAGCCCGTGTGGCACGGTCCCGATGAAGTTTCCCTCAGCCAGCCGCGTACGCTGGGAAGCGGAGATGGATACCAGGTTCTGCTCCGGCAGCCCGGCGTAAACGGGCCGCAACTCAGGCAGGTCCAGCCGGCCGTGCAGGGTGGTGACGAATGGCGTGGATTGGCGCGAGAACAGCGAGGCCGGAAGATAATCCACGTGGAAATGCAGAATATCGAACTGGTTCGCCATTTCAAATACGTGTTCCATCAGCAGCATTTGCGGCGCCAGCGTGTCCCTGATGGTGTTGTCTAGCCGCAAGGCTTGCGGCCAGGCCGCTTCCAGCTTCGCGCCGGTTACCGAATCACCGCTTGCGAATAGCGTGACATCGTGGCCCATGGCCACCAGTTCCTCGGTGAGAAACGATACGACACGCTCCGTGCCGCCATAGAATTTCGGGGGAACCGCTTCGAATAACGGCGCGACCTGTGCGATCTTCATTTCAGAAACCTTCAAATGGAGATGACCAATGCCGCGGAGGATCGGGAGTTGATGTGGCAGGAATGAGGCACAAATAACCGGGCGCGCGCATTTCCAAACCGAAACCGCTAAGCTGGATAATTTTTAAGATGCCCGATAATTCGCAAAACGGCGCCCTGCATCGGATGCGGAAAACCGTTTCCCCGGGAACGCCACCGGCTCTGGAGCGGCGGCCTTTCCGGTTCGTGCTGAAAGCCATCGCCCGCCGCAAGATCCCGCATGCCGTGATTCTGCTGTCGGTGTTGACAGGCGTGGGTTGCTCTGTCGGTTCGCAATATGCCGTCAGGAACATGGTGGACGTGCTGGCGCGCCACGATGTGGGCCGCGTATGGGTGGCGTTTTCCTGGCTTGCCGGGTTGATCGCCATGGATAATCTCTCCTGGCGTGTCGGCGGCTGGATTGCCGCCCGGACGTTCGTCTCGGTTACCGGCGATATCCGTAAAATTCTTTTCAACCACACGCTCGGCCATGCGCCGGGGTTTTTCATGCGCAGCCGGGCCGGCATGCTGGCCGGCCGCATTTCTGCTACGGGCAATGCGGTTTTCCGTATCGAAAGCGTTACCACATGGAACGTGCTGCCGCCGCTGCTCGCGGTGATAGGTTCCATTTGCATGATCGGCCTGGTCGATCCGCTGATGGGTATCGTTCTGGTTGCGGTCTCCGGCTTTCTCGGCACGGCGCTGGGACATCTTGCCATGCGCGGCCGCGCCTTGCACGAGGGTTATGCCAGGGCGGCGGCCGTGGTGGATGGCGAACTCGTCGATGTCATCAACAATGTCGGGGTCGTCCGCGCGTTCGGCGCCTCCTTCCCCGAGCAGCGGCGCTTTGCCTCGGAGGTCGGGCAGGAGATGCGGGCCCGGGGGATGAGCCTGCGTTATCTGGAAAAAATACGCATCATCCACGCCGTTGCCACGGCAATTCTGACCGCTTTCCTGCTGGCATGGACGCTCGATCGCTGGCGGCACGGTCTCGCCACGGTGGGAGATGTGGTGTTGGTCATCACGCTCGGCTTCACCGTGCTGCACGGCACGCGCGACCTGGCGGTGGCGCTGGTGGAAATGGTGCAGGACTGGGCGAGGCTTGCCGAGGCGCTGCGCGCGCTGCTGGTGCCGCACGACATGCCGGACGATCCGGATGCGAAATCATTAGCCGCGCCCCGCGGTGCGGTGGAGTTCGAGAACGTCGTATTCTCCTACGCCGAAGATCGCCGCAAGGAGGCCAGGCCGGTGCTGCACGGCATAAATCTCCGGATCAAAGCCGGGGAGCGGGTCGGCCTGGTTGGACGTTCAGGATCGGGAAAGAGCACCGTGCTCGCATTGCTGCAACGGCAATACGACATCGCCGCCGGCCGGATCATCATCGACGGCATCGACATCGCGACATTGAGCCGCGGCAGCCTTGCGGCGGCGATTTCCGTCGTCAGCCAGGATATCCAGCTTTTTCATCGCTCCGTCATGGAAAACATCCGCTATGGCCGGCCCGAGGCCTCGGATGAAGCGGTGCGGGAAGCCGCCCGCGCCGCCTTCGCGGATGATTTCATCCGCGCGCTGCCGCAAGGCTACGATACGCCGGTGGGCGAGCGCGGGTTGCGGCTTTCCGGCGGTCAGCGCCAGCGCATTGCCATCGCCCGGGCATTTCTGCGCGACGCGCCCATCCTGCTGCTCGACGAAGCGACGTCGGCGCTCGATTCGGAGTCGGAGGCGGTGGTGCATGACGCGCTGAATCACCTCGCCATCGGCCGCACTGTCATTGCGGTAGCGCACCGGCTATCCACCTTGCGGGATTTCGATCGCATCGTGGTGATGGAGGCCGGACGAATCGTCGACGAAGGATCGCCGAAGGCGCTGGCAGGCCGCCCAGGTCCATATCTGGAGCTGTTGAGGTTTCAAGGTCAGCACGAGCCACTTGGCGAGGCAACGCCGCTGATGTGAATCATGCATATCGGGCGCGATCGTCAGCTGAGAATACGTTCCGCCTGGCTGAACAAATCAGGAGGCACCGCGGCCCCGGACGCCTTGGCATTTTCCACGATCTGCTCAGGGCGGGAAGCGCCGATGATCGCGGCCGCGACGTTTGGCTCGCGCAGCACCCAGGCAAGCGCAAATTGCGCCAAGGTCAGCCCCGCCTCGGCCGCTATCGGCTTCAGCGCGTCCACTTTCTTCAGAACATCGCGCGATAGCCAGCTTTTTCTGAACATGGCGCCCATCTGCGGGTGGGCCGCCCGGCTGTCCGCGGGCAATGCGGCGCCAGGTGCATATTTCCCGGTAAGCACACCCTGCCCGAGCGGCGACCAGACGATCTGCGAGATGCCGCTCCGCGCGCAAAGCGGAAAGATATCCTTCTCGGGCGCGCGGTGCAGCAGTGAATATTGCGGCTGGCTGGATACGAATTTCGCGCAATCCGTCATTGCCAGCGCGGCGGAGATTTTGTCCGCCGGCCATTCGGAAAAGCCGATATAACGGGTCTTTCCCTTGCGAACCGCCCTGGTAAGCGCGCTCATCGTCTCATCCAGAGGCGTGTCGACATCGTAACGGTGGCATTGATACAGATCGAGATGATCCACTTTCAGCCGCGCCAGCGAGGCATCGAGCTGCTTTTCGATCTGCGCCGCGGAAAGTCCCCGGTCGCTATCCGACATCGGGAAATAGACCTTCGTCGCCAGCACGTAG
>JAJYAF010000424.1 GCA_021779655.1 Pseudomonadota bacterium | reverse complement strand
AGCGCCGTATCCACCGCGAAATGCACGCCGCGTGCCGCCATCGGCACGCCGCGCCCGGTTTCTTCCGGGGCGATCAGGATATTCAGAATCGGCCTGGCCGCGCCGGCAAGATGGCTGAGCGCCAGCGCCAGCAATTCGGTATCCGTGCCGGAGGCAGCCAGCACCACGGCGGTATCGGCTGGGAGGCCATAGATGCGCGCCAAGCCCCGCCGCACCGCGTTGAGCGAGGCACGCACGGGCTTTCTGCTCGCCTGCGCCAGCATCGCCGCGGTACGCCTCAACCGTTCCAGGTCCGCCGCCAGGTAGCCGCGTTCCGAGGAGGAAGACGCGGTGGAGGACGCGAATGTCACCGCCCAGGGCCGTGGCCGATGGCTACAGCCATAGCCGTTGAGCGCCGAGCGGGGATCGCGTTGCAGCCGGATGTCGCCCCCGGTTTCCATCAGCGCGTCCGCCGTTCCCAGCAGGTGCCAGATGGACCGGATGAGCGCGACCTCCCCTGGCGGCGCGGCGACGCCGGAAAGCGCCTCGGAGATCCGGGAAAGAATTTCCTGGGGCGGAGCAACGTCGCTCCCCATGGCGGCGACCCAGCCGGGCAGGCAGCCGCGCTCGCGCTCTTCCAGCAGGTCGCTTTCGGCCTGGATGAACAAGGCGGCCGCGCGCGCGGCGGCCAGCGCGGCGGCGCCGGCGGGCACCTTGGGATGGCGGCGCAGCCAGGCCAGTTCCAGGCCATATCGCAAATGAAGGTTCAGCAGGCCGGAAGGCGAAAAGACCGCCGGCGCGAGGATGAGCCTGTGATCCGGGGTTACGGCATGGAGCGCCTTTCCGGGCAATATGCCTATTTCCACGACGATCCGGCGAAAGGCCGCGAATTCAGGCTGGGTTCGCGCCGCGGCAACCGCGATCTGCTGCTCGGTGCGCCGTAAATTGGCAAGGTCCACTTTTTCGCCTTCCGTATCGTGCCGCTTTTTACCGCCTGGGGCGGCTTCCGCCAAATGCTCCAAAAACCGGTTGCGGCAGGGAGGACGGCCTGGCTGCGCTTTTTTCCGGGCTGGTCATTCCCGGCTCCAGACCCGTTCATGCAGCGGGTTGAAACCGATCCGGTAAACCAACTCGGCCGGCCGTTCCACGTTCCAAACGGCGAGGTGGCATTTTCTGCCTGGCTCCAGCACGCCGATATCGTCCCGGCCGAGCGCCATCGCGGCGTGCCTGGTCACGCCGAGGAGACATTCCTCGACGGTCATCCGGAACAGGGTTGCCGCCATATTCATCGCCAGCAGGAGCGAGTACATCGGCGAGGTTCCGGGGTTCAGATCGGTTGCCACGGCCAGCGGAACACCATGCTTGCGAAACAACGCCACCGGCGGCGCGGGGCCTTCGCGCAGGGTATAGAACGCGCCCGGCAGCATGACCGCCACCGTGCCGGTGGCGCGCATCGCCGCGATGCCGGCTTCATCCGCGTATTCGAGGTGATCCGCCGACAAGGCGCGGAAAGCCGCCGCCAGCGCGGCGCCGCCCTGGTTGCCAAGCTGGTCGGCATGGAGTTTCACCGGCATGCCATGCGCGCGCGCCGCCTGGAAAACGCGCCGGATTTCCGCCGGAGAGAAGGCGATACCCTCGCAGAAGCCATCCACCGCGTCCGCCAGTCCTTCCCCGGCGATTGCCGGAAGCATGGTCTCGCAGATCAGGCGCACAAGGCCCGCCCGGTCCGCCGCGTATTCGGGCGGCAGCGCGTGCGCGCCGAGGAATGTGGCGGCGACATCGACCGGCCAGATCCGGCCAAGCTTGCGCAACAGCCGCAGCAGCCGCAACTCGGATTCGAGCGAAAGCCCATAGCCGGATTTGATTTCCACAGTCGTGACCCCCTCGGCGATGAGCGCGCCGATCCTGGGCAGCGCCTGGGCCGCCAGAACCGAATCGCGGGCGGCACGGGTTGCCCGGACGGTGGAAAATATCCCGCCGCCCGCCGCCGCGATTTCGGCGTAGCTCGCGCCGGTAAGGCGCTGCTCGAACTCCGCCGCCCGGTCACCCGCGTGGAGCAGATGGGTGTGACAGTCGATCAGCCCCGGCGTTATCCAGCGGCCCTCGCAATCCACTTTCACCGGCGCTTCGACCGCCACCGGCGGCCCCGCATAGAGGATGCGCCCGGATTTCTCGGCCACGATCCCCGGTTCGATCACGCCCAGCCCGGAAACCATGGTGGCGAGCCTTGCGTTCATGAACACCCGGTCAGCCTGCATGGCGCCTCCGACGAACGGCTTTCAATCTCCGGGTTTTGGCGCCCAACGATCGGAAATGGCAATGCGGAACGCGGCTTCCGAGCTAATTTTTATCCCCGGGGCGCCGAGGGTTCTTGCCCGGAGCGTTTTCGGGTCATGCGGTGCCGGAGTGGCTGGCCCGAGCCAGCCGCGCCTTGGTTGACATGGCGCGGCGCACAAGTTTTACGGAGCCACCCGATTTTCCAGGAGCATTGCTTGGCTGCGTTCAATACCGAAACCGTGCTTTCCGTCCGCCACTGGACGGACACGCTGTTCAGCTTCACCGCGACACGCGATCCCGGTTTCCGCTTCATCAGCGGCCAGTTCGTCATGATCGGCCTGGAGGTCGACGGCCGCCCGCTGGTGCGCGCCTACAGCATGTGCAGCGCCCATTATGAGGAAAATCTGGAATTCTTCTCGATAAAGGTGCCGTCCGGGGACCTGACCTCCCGTTTGCAGCATTTGCGAGCGGGCGACAAAATCCTGGTCGGCCGCAAGCCCACGGGCACGTTGATCCAGGATAATCTCATGCCCGGCAAAACGCTCTACATGCTGGGCACCGGCACGGGTCTTGCCCCGTTCGTCTCGATAATAAGGGATCCGGAGGTTTACGAACGCTACGATCACCTCGTGCTGGTCCATGGCTGCCGAGCCATTGCCGAACTGGGCTATGGCGAACTGATCGTCAACCGGCTGCGCGAGGATGCGTATCTCGGGGACCTCGCCCGCCATAAGTTCCTTTATTACCCGACGGTCACGCGCGAGCCGTTCCGCAATATGGGCCGGGTCACCACCCTGCTGGAGACCGGCAAGCTTCAATCGGACCTTGGTCTTCCGCGGCTGAACCGGGAGAGCGACTGGGTGATGCTTTGCGGCAGCCCGGAGATGCTGCGCGATCTCCTGTGGTTTGTAAA
>JAJYAF010000423.1 GCA_021779655.1 Pseudomonadota bacterium | reverse complement strand
TCGGCCTCGATCAGCGCGACCCGGTAATCGGCCGAAAGCGCGGAAGCGACCGTGGCGCCGGCAATGCCGGCGCCGATCACCGCGATGTCGAACGAAGGAGTTGTCAAGGCAGGAAGCGCTCCAGCGCCGCGATCACCGCCTGGGGCTGCTCGGCATGGACCCAATGCGCCGCATGGTCGATCGTTTCGATCCGCGCGGCGGGAAACAAGGCAAAAATCGGCGCTCTCTCCTCGTCGGTGATATAATCGGAATTGGCGCCGCGCAGAAACAGGGCCGGGCCCTTATAGGGAGCCGCACCCCGGGGCAGCTTCCAGTCCAGCAGCGTGTCCATCGCGCCGCCGATCTCATCAAGGCCGAAGCGCCAATGGGGATTTTCACCCAGCATCAGATTGCTCAGCAGAAAAACCCGCAGCGCCGCGTCCGGGATCGCGCCGGAGAGCATTTCATTCGCCCGCTTGCGATTGATCCGGTTGTCGAGCGGAACGGTCTTCATTGCCTCGATATAGCCGCCATAGTCGTGATCATAGGCAACCGGCGCGATATCCAGCACCGCCAGTTTTTCCACTGCCCGGGGGTGGGTGAGCGCCAGCATCATCGCAACCTTGCCACCCATCGAGTGGCCCGCGACCGCGGCGGAAGCGATACCCAGGGCAGCCATGGTTTCCGCGACATCCGCCGCCATGGTGGGATAGTCCATCCGCGGATCGTGCGGGCTGTCGCCGTGGTTGCGCAGGTCGAGAGAAAGCACCCGGGCATGAGCCGCCAGCCCGCGCGCCAGCACGCCCAGATTGCGCGCCGTGCCGAACAGCCCGTGCAGCAGCACCACCGGCGGGCCGTCGCCGTCTTCGATGGAGTTCAGGATCATCTGCGGCTAACATCGCGCCATGGGGGCAAATTCTCAAGAGCGAAGATCTCAAGAGCGAAGACATGGCGGGGCGGCGTTGGACCGGCAGCGGGCAACGCCGATCCCCCGATGCTGATCCCCCAATGCTGATCTCCCAATTGCTGATCTACCGGGGTCTCGCGGCGCTGGCGCTGGCCTGCGCGGCGGCGATGGCGGCGCGGTTTCCGGTGCAGGCCACGGCCTTATGGATCGCCCTGGTGGAAACGACACCGGAACAGTGGCGCAGCGGCTGGGCGGAAACCGTGATCGGCGCGGAGAAGGCCGTGGGCCTCATGCTCGTGCTGCTGCTTGGCCTGCGCTTCGGCTTCCGGCGGGACCGCTACAATCCGGGCTTCGCCTTCGCCGCGGTGTTCGTCACCGGGCTGCTGCACGGGCTTTATCCCGGATTGACGCTCATGAGCAGCCTGCGCTCCCTGATCGGTTCGGCCGCCCCCTTCGCCTTCGGCTTCGCCAGAACCGGACCGGCATTCCGGCGCATGGTCACGGTCATGGTCATGCTCGGGCCGCTGATCAACCTGGCGGCCGGGCTGGTTTTGAGCCTGCGGCACATCCATCCGCTCTACATGATGTCCGGCGGCGCGTTTCGCCTAGGCGGCGCCGGATTGCCGGCCTTTCTTGGCGGATTCGCGCTGATCGCGATCTATGCCGGCCTGTTCGAGATCATCCGGGCGGAGGAAAGTGGCGAAATCCCCTGGCTGGCCTATCCGCTTCTCGGGGTGAATCTTGTCGTCCTGCTGCTCTCGGGCGCGCGGGCGCCGCTGGTGCTGGCCGGCGCGCTGCTCTTCGGCACGGCTCTGCTGCGGCGCCGGCTGGTGCTGTTCGCCGCGGCCGGGGCGCTGGTCTGCGCCGTGATCCTGTTCGCCGGGCAGTTCGGCTTCATCCGCGCGGTCAACCTGCTGCAGGGCGGCGACGCCGAAGATCTCTCCAACCGCAACCTGATCTGGCCGTATTTCGAGGCGGCGATCCGCGCCTCGCCCTGGCTCGGCTGGGGCGCGGGCGCGGGCAAGCAGATCGTGCCGGCCGATACCGGCGTCGCCGCGCTGATCGGCACCAATGCGGCGCATAACGAATATTTGCGCATCGGCTGCGAGGGTGGCGTGCTTGGGCTCGGGCTGCTGGTGCTGTGCATGGCACTCTGGACCTATCGGGGCAGCGGAAACCTGCCGCGCGCGCAGCGCTGGTTCATGCGCCTTGTCCTGCTTGCTTTCGCGGTGCATTCTGCCACTGACAATACTTTGATTGCAACCACGAGCAGCGTTTTGTTCATATGGATAAGCGCGGTTTTCGGGGCTGCGGCCATGCCTTGAAGGAAGAGGCCAGAACATGCTCTCCCGTCGTGCCGCCCTGATTTCTCCCCTGGTTACGCCTTTGGCCTTCGGGCTTGGCCTTCCTGCCGCCGCCGCCGCGCCGCCGCCGCTTGCCATGGTGATGAACTCCGGAGAGGCGAGCGTCAGCGTGATCGACATGAACACGCGGCAGGTCATCAAGACCACGCCGACCCTGCGGGAGCCGAGCCATTGGGCGCTTTCGCCCGACCGCACCCGCCTCTACATCGCCGATGCCGGCGGCAATTCGCTGTTCATCCTCAACCCGTTGACCGGGGATTCCATGGGTTTCAAGCGGATCGCCGATCCGTATCAGCTGGGCTATACGCCGGATGCGAAATATCTGCTGGTGAACGCCCTGCGGCTCAACCATATCGATCTATACGACGCCGCGAGCCTCGCTCTGGTCAAGCGCTTCGACGCAGGCGCCATGCCGAGCCATCTGGATTTCTCGCCCGAGGGACGGGCGAGCTTCCACTCCTGCCAGGGATCCGACACGATGGTCTCCCTCGATCTCGCCACCTTGCGCATCCGCTGGACCGCGAAGATCGGCAAAACCCCGGCCGGCGTGCTGTGGCTGAACGGCAGCGTGCTGGCCTGCATCATGGGCGCCGACCATCTGGCGGTGATCGATCCGGCCACCGGAGCCGTGACCCGGCGGGTGGCGACCGGGGTCGGGCCGCATAATCTCTTTCTTTCGCCGGACCGCTCGGTGTTGTATGTCTCGAACCGGATCGGCGGCTCGCTCGCGGCGCTGGACCCGCGAACGCTGGAACTGCGCCGCACCTACGACCTGCCGGGCGGCCCGGACGACCTGGGCGTGGCACCCGACGGCAAACTCTGGATCGCGCTGCGCTTCCGCGAGAAAGTGGCGGTGATGGATACGCAGACCGGCAATTATGAGACGATCGATGTCGGCCGTTCGCCGCACGGAATTTTTC
>JAJYAF010000422.1 GCA_021779655.1 Pseudomonadota bacterium | reverse complement strand
CGTGAACATGTAAGGCCGGCTGATCACCCGCAAAATCTCCGCGCCCTCCATGTCCGTGACACAGAAGCCGCCCACCCCGCCCAGGCTTTTGGAAAACGTGCCGACGATGAAATCCGCATCCGCCTCAGCCCCGGCCTCCTCCGCCAGACCGCGCCCGTTTTCCCCGAGCACGCCGAGCGAATGCGCCTCGTCCACCACCAGATAGGCGCCATATTCGCGCTTCACCGCGGCAAACTCGGCAAGCGGCGCCTTGTCGCCCAGCATGGAATAGATGCCTTCCACCACCACGATCTTGTCGCCCGGCTCGTTCTTCAGCCGGCGCAGCCGGGCGGCGAGATCCTCGGGGCTGTTATGCCGAAACCGCGTCACCTGCGCGAGGGCCAGTCGCGCGCCGTCATAAATGCTCGCATGGGAATCGGCATCGAGCAGCAGATGATCGTTCTTGCCGGCCAGCGCCGAAATGATGCCGAGATTGGCCTGGTAGCCGGTGGAAAACACCATGCCGTGCCGCCGGCCATAAAACGCGGCGAGCGCGCGTTCCAGGCGCCGATGGCCATCGTAGCTGCCATTGGCGATGCGCGAGCCGGTGGTGCCGGAGCCAAAGGCGCGCGTCGCCGCGACCGCGCTTTCGATCACCACCGGATCATAGGTGAGGCCGAGATAATTGTTCGTCCCGAGCAACAGAATTTCCCGGTCGCCGATCATCGCCTCGGTTGGCGAGAGAACGCGGTCGAACGTGACGGTGAACGGATTCGTCCCCGCCATCTCCTCCCGCTGATACTGAGCCGTCAGCGGGGCGAACTTGTCGAACAGGCTCATCGGGCTATGTCGGTATCTTCAGTTGCCGGACGGTCGCGATCAGATCGCCCAGGGTCTCCACCTCGGCGATCTTATCGAGCGGCACGGAAATATCGAGCCTGTCCTCGATCTCCATGACGAAATCCATCATCGCGACGGAATCGAGGCCCAGATCCTCGCCGATATGCGTTACATCGGAAACCGTTTTATCGTCGTGCAGCATCTCGCGCAGCGTCCGGTAAATAACGTCCCGTATCTCGTTCGTGCTGTCCGACATCCGCCCGCTTCACTCCGGTCAGGGGGGTGACATACACACCGGATCCGCGGCGAATCGGCGTGCATCCTATACATCGTGGAGCCATCTCTTTAAGGATCACAGGCCGCCTTGTCACGGTACTTTCCGCACGGAGCGGTATGGAAGGCCGCCGCGGCCCCGCGGCCGGCGCCGTTTTACGATTGGCTGAAAACACGATCAGGTCCGACTCGTTGAATATCGATCGATATCTGCTGCGCGGCACGTTTCTGCCATTCTGCGCGATTCTCGCCGTGCTGGCCGCCCTGTTCGGCGGCTTCAGCCTCGCCGGCATTCTCGGGGATGCCGTGGGCGGGCTGCTGCCGGGCGGGGTCATCGCGGCGCTCGCCGGGCTCAAGCTGCTGATCGCGCTGGATGTTCTCATCCCGATTTCGCTTTTCATCGCTGTCGTGGTCGGCTTCGGCCGGTTGCAGGCCGATGGCGAGATGACCGCGATGTCGGCCCTGGGCATCAGCCCGTTCCGCGTGCTGCGCCCCGTCCTAGGGCTGGCGCTGGCCCTGGCGATCCTGGTTGCCTGCCTCTCGCTGCTCGTCCGGCCCCTGGCCTATGCGCAATCGCACGCGGTATCCGCGCGCGTCTCAGCCATGCTGAACGTGAATGCCATGCGGGCCGGCATGTTCTATGCCAGCGCCGACGGCCATCAGGTCATTTACCTCGCCAACCGGCAGACCCGGCAGGCGGAAGCGCTGGGCATTTTCGTGGTTCGCAAAACCGGCCCTCATATGGTCATCATCTCCGCCGCGCGGGCCGATCCCGCCGTTACCGGGCCGAACGGCGAACGAAGCGTCCACCTCTCCGGCGCGCATATCTACAAATTCAACCTGAACGATCCCGCCGGTGACGAAGTGATCGCGGCGTCGGGCCTCGACCTCAACCCGGCAGGCGCGCTGCCCGGGCCGCCAGGCTACAGCCCCGTCGCCGCCAGCACCTGGCATCTCGCGAGGTCGGATCGGCCGCGGGATATCGCCGAGCTGCAATGGCGGCTCTCAACCGGCCCTTCCACCGTGCTGCTGGCGCTTCTGGGCTGCGCGCTCTGCCGGGCCAGGCCCCGGCAGGGCCGGTTCGCGCGGTTCGGGCCGGCGATTTTCGCCTATTCCGGTTACTATCTGCTATGCACCACCGCCCGCATCTGGGTGGAACACGGGGAAGTGGGCGCGTTTCCCGGATTGTGGTGGGCACCCGCCGGGCTGGCGCTCGGACTGGCCTTGTACTGGCGGCGGGCCGCCTTGCGCAAAGCCCTCCTGGCCATTCGCCACCCGCGCCATCCGCCACACCGAATCCGCTTGGCGGAGTGAAGGAATGCTGCTGGACCGCTATATCGGCCAGACGGTGCTGCGCGCCTTCCTGCTGATCGCCGCCGGCCTCACCGCCTTGTTCAGCCTGCTGGTTTTCGTCGAGCAACTCGCCCTGATCGGTCAGGGCCGATACGGCCTCGGCAACGCGCTGGCCTACACGGCGTTGACCGCGCCGTCCCGGCTCCTGCTGCTTGCCCCCGTCTGCATGCTGCTCGCAACGCTGCTGGGCCTTGGCGGGCTTGCCCGCCATGCGGAACTTACGGCCTTTCGCGGTTTCGGTGTCTCGGAAGCCAGGATCATCGGCGCGGTCCTGAAACTCTGCGTTCCCATCGCCCTGGCGCTGTTTCTCCTCGCGCAGTTCGTCATCCCGCCGGCACAGCTCGCCGCGCAGCGCGAGCAGGCGGCGGCGCTCGGCAACGCCGTGGCGGATCTGGCCGGTGGCGGCTTCTGGGTGCACAAGGGCCGTATTTTCCTGAATGTCCGCGATTTCTCCGGCGGCAACCGCTTGACCGGGATCGGCCTTTATACCCTGGCGCCGGACGGCACGCTGCTTTCCTTCATCGCGGCGGACCGCGCCACGATCGAGCCGGACGGGAGCTGGGCGCTCACCGGCGTGATCCGCAAGCAAACCGGCAACGGCCGGACCGAAACCGATTCCCCCCCCCGCCTGCTCTGGAAACCCTTTCTCTCCCCCCGGCAACTTCGCCTGCTCACCATGCCGCCGCCCCTGATGCCGCAGCTGACCCTCCTTCCCTATATTCGCGCCC
>JAJYAF010000421.1 GCA_021779655.1 Pseudomonadota bacterium | reverse complement strand
AACCATGAGGCGCCGGCGATGAAATCAGGCCGATGGGCAGCAGAAAAATCTTCTCCGGCACCCCAGCGCCGAAACAGGCCACCCCGGCCAGAGCCGCCGCGAAAACCGCAAGACAGGGGTGCCAGGAGCGGTCCACGAAGCGTGTCCAGCCTGTGTCCCGGCTGCCGGCATAGGCGCCGATGGCGAAGTATACCGCGTATCTGCTGATATGGTCGAGATAGACATATTGCGGCAGCGGCAGAAAGTAGAGCAGCAGCATGAACGCCAGGAGCCATCGCATCCCGCCATGTCCGGCCCGGACGAGAACGGGTGCGACAACGCTCAAGACGAACAGCACAAACAGATACCAGACTGAAATCGCCGGACTTTTTGCGGTGTGCCAGAACAGGTTCTCAAGCCCCGGCGCCACGCCCGCCGGCCGGTTATCCACGAAAATAAACCTCGCGGCGAGACATTTGCCGAGCACGATGGCCGTGCCGAGGAGAAGGAACGGAACCAGCAGGCGCCTGCACCGCGACCTGGCCAGCGCCGGCCATTTTTCCGGCGGCAAAAACAAGGCGCCGGAAAAAGCGGCGGCGATACCGCTCAAATAAAGAAAAAACGGCATGTGGAACGTATAGATCGCGCGCCGGACGGGTTCGTACCAGAAAACGTTTTGCGGGTCCGCCCGGGCGACGATATGGCCGAAAACGACGAACAGAATCGCCATTCCCTTTGCCCGATCGAGATCCAGACGCCGGTTGGGTGCGGAAACCATAAAAAATTACAACCACAACTTGCGTTTTAAGGAAATATGAACTTTAAGTTGTGGGAAATTAATGTTAGGCTCCGCGCTTGGCTGGGCGCGTTTCTATCCTTCCGATCTGCGTGATGGTTGTGGCCGCCGCCGGTAACGCTGTCGCGATGGAGTTGGACGCCTTGCTGCCGACGGATATTCCAGGATATGGCGGGCCGCCCGCCCTTAGCATTTTTAACCGGCCGCAGCCGGAATACACCCGGGTGGGGATGAATTTCGGCGGCCTGCGCGTCGATCCGGAGATCGACGCCAGCGCCGGGTACGATTCCCGGCCGAATGGGGTAGGCCCCGGCTCCGCCGTGCTGGACTTCACCCCGGGCGTGACCGTGCTGGACCAGGAACTCGGACTGGGCGCCCATGTCTCCGGCGTCTATACGGATTATCCGTCGGCAACGGCGCAGAATCTCTCCGGTTACACCATCGCCCTTGGCGAGCAGGCGGTGCTGCCGCGGCAGACGTTCGATCTTGCCGCCGCCCTTGTCGGGACCCAGGAAACCGGCTTCGGCCTGAACACGGTCAGTATCAACCAGCCCATCGATACGACGGTCAAGCTGCTGCACGGCGGCGATTCGATCAGCGCGGGCATGTTCGTACTGAAGCCTGAATTCTCGCTCGCCCAGTATGGCTTCAAAAATTTGGCGGAACAGAACCGCACCGATTACCGGGAATCGCTTACCACCGAATTCGTCCCCGGCGGCCCGGTCCGGGTCGTCTCCCTGTTGCACGCCACGGAATCGGACTACCGCCTCTCGGCCTTCAGCGCCAACACCTATTCGGCGCTCTTCGGCGTTTCCGACGAAGCGACGGGGCTATGGAACTTCCGTCTGCTAGCCGGCGCGGCATGGCGGCAGCCGGCGGTGGGCGGTTCGCTGGCCGCGCCGGTCCTGGAAGCCTCGGTAGACTGGATGCCGACCGATCTCGACAGCCTAGAACTCGACGCCGCGCGCGAGATCGACGATCCCGACCAGGAAAGCGCCAATGGCTACACCTTGAGCGAGATGAAACTCTCGCTCGCGCACGAATATCTCCGCAATGTCGTCATCACCGGCTCGTTCGACTTCTCCCACGCGGCTTTCATCACTTCGCCGCTGATCGAAAGCCTCTTTGCCGCGACCGCCGCCGTCAACTGGCATCTCAACCGCGCGCTCGTCATCAACGCCAGCTATGCCTTCAACGACAGGCAGGCGAATTTTCTCAAGGCCGCCAATCAACACGCCGTCACGCTGGGTATCACATGGTCACCGTAAACCTTCTTGGGCTTGGCTTCGCCGACATGAACGTCCCCGAAACCGTCAATCGTCTCTTGAGCCGCGACCCGGAAGCGCCTTTCGCGTATGTGGTAACGCCGAACGCGGACCATATCGCCCGGTTGCGCCGGCTGCCCGCGCTTGAGCCGGTTTATGAAAATGCCTGGCTGCGCCTCCTGGACTCGCACTTCTTGTCCAACCTGGCGCGCTTATGGCGCGTTCCGGCACCCAGGGTGGCGACCGGGGCCGATGTTACCGCGCTGCTGCTTTCGTCGCTCATGTCGCAGGATGTCGCGATCATCGGCTTCGGTCCCGAGCATCTCCCATCCCTGCGGCGGCTTTACCCGAACGCGAATTTCATTCTTCACGCGCCGCCGATGAATCTGCTGCATTGTCCGGAGGCTTTCCTGAAGGCCCGGGATTTCGCGGTGCGCACCAACGCGCCGTTCACGTTCATCGGCCTCGGCTCGCCGCTCCAGGAGCTGCTGGCGCAAGCCATAGCCAGCCATCCCGATGCGAAGGGGATCGGGCTTTGCGTCGGTTCAGCGCTGGAATTCTGCTCGGGCGTGAAGCCGCGCGCGCCTTTATGGATGCAGCAGGCCGGGTTTGAGTGGTTTCACCGCCTGGTTCAGGAGCCGCGCCGGCTCTTCCGGCGCTATCTCATCGACGATCCGCCGGTGCTGTTCGCGCTGCTGGGCGAAGCGTTCAAGAATCTCTGGCGGGAATGCGCATCGAGGGCGCTGCTTATCCGGCAGCCGCACCGGCAAGTGAAACCCGGTGATACGGCCCTCTGATACCAGCCCGCCAATTCATTGACTCTATCAGACAGGTGGCGGGCTGGCATAATACCAGCCCGCCAATTCATTGACTCTATCAGACAGGTGGCGGGCTGGTATAAGGCTTTGATTTCGCGCGCGGCCGCCCCGCCAACCCCGCGCGCATACCAATCCGCGTTTTCGCGGATTGGTATGAAAATTGTTTTGACGATCGGACCTTGGCGATGCCATGCTTCCCGCCATGGCGGATATGAACGGCCAGGCATCGGCGGAAAGCTCGCTATGGGCGGTGGTGGCCATCATCGGCAAAATCATTCGGATCGCGGAGATTTATCCAAGCCGCAATGCCGCGCTGGCCGATC
>JAJYAF010000023.1 GCA_021779655.1 Pseudomonadota bacterium | reverse complement strand
TATCGCACGGTCCGCCTCAAGGGCGCGCGCTACTGGCGCGGGCTGGTTCTGTTCATGCTGGTCTGCGGCCTCGGCGGGATCGCCAATATCGGCATCGCCCGGGCCCTGCATGCGCAAAGCACCGGCTCCGCCATCTCATCGGTGGCCGGCGCCGTGGTGGGCGTGGTGTGGAACTACGCGATTTCCGCGACGCTGGTGTGGCGCGGCCGGTAGCCCGCGCCCGGCCGGGCGTCAGGAACTTCCCTGGCCCACGAAGACGAATTTCCGGGAGAGAAAGTAATTGAAGCACAAGCCCGCCGCCGAGCCGGCGACGATGGCCAGCACCGGCTGATGGCGGCACAGCGCGCTGGCCGCGACCAGCGTGAAGAACGTGCCGCGATTGAAAATGAAGCCGAGGAGATTGGCCAGCAGAAAGCGCATGAGCTGATGATGCGCGGCGATATGGTCCAGATGGCGGAAGGTCCATAGCCGGTTGACCGCCCAGTTGGCGGTGGCGGCGACCAGAAAGCCGCAGGTTCCCGCCGCGTAAATCCCGACGAGATTCTTCAGCGCGTAAACCGTGGCGGTATCCCAGCAGAACCCGACGGCGCCGACGATGCCGAAGCGGATGAAATCCGGGCTGATTCCGGAACGCGCGAATCGGCGGATGATGCTATCGAGCGGGTGGAAAAGACGCTGAGCGGGCCAGGGGCGCATGGTGCGCGCAACTATCGGCTTCGCCGCGGTTGGGCAAGGTTTTTTGGAGGATAGCGCGGAAGTTGCTTGCCTTCGGCACGGCTACATCTTAGAGTTGATTCGAACAAAGGAAGAACAATTAGTTAACAGATTGTCAAAACCAGGTTGCTAATATGTTCTTTTTATGGAAGTCTTAAGTTACGTGGCATTTGCTTGGCGATAATGGGAGATTAGAATGGCTCTTTCTGCGGCGGGACAAAAACGGCGTTTGACGGCGGTGGACGCCATGGCCGAGGCCGCGGAAACCGGTTCGGCGAGGAAGCCTGATTTGGAAAAGAACAAGGCGCTGGATGCGGCGATGGCGCAGATCGAGCGGGCCTTCGGCAAGGGCTCGATCATGCGCATGGGTGCCAAGGGCACGGGCGAGGCGATCGAGGTGATCCCCTCGGGCTCGCTTGGTCTCGATCTCGCGCTGGGTATCGGCGGGCTTCCCAAGGGCCGGGTGATCGAAATCTACGGGCCGGAAAGCTCCGGCAAAACCACCCTGGCGCTGCATGCGGTCGCCGAGGCGCAGAAGAAAGGCGGGGTTTGCGCGTTCATCGACGCGGAGCATGCGCTGGACCCGGTTTATGCACGCAAACTCGGCGTGGATGTGGACAACCTGCTCATCAGCCAGCCCGATACCGGCGAGCAGGGGCTGGAGATCGCCGATACGCTGGTGCGTTCCGGCTCGGTCGACGTGCTGGTGATCGACAGCGTGGCCGCCCTGGTGCCAAGGGCGGAACTGGAAGGCGAGATGGGGGACAGCCATGTCGGCCTGCACGCCCGGCTGATGAGCCAGGCGCTGCGCAAGATCACCGGCTCGGTCTCGCGCAGCAACTGCATGCTGATCTTCCTGAACCAGATCCGGCTGAAGATCGGCGTGATGTTCGGTAATCCGGAGACGACCACGGGCGGCAACGCGCTGAAATTCTATGCCTCCGTTCGCCTGGAGATCCGCCGCATCGGCTCGATCAAGGAGCGCGAGGAGGTCATCGGCAACCATACCCGGGTCAAGGTGGTGAAGAACAAGCTGGCGCCGCCCTTCCGCCAGGTGGAATTCGACATCATGTTCGGCGAGGGCGTGAGCAAAATGGGCGAACTCATCGATCTCGGGGTGAAGGCGGGCGTGGTCGAGAAATCCGGCGCATGGTTCAGCTATGACAGCCAGCGCATCGGCCAGGGGCGGGAAAACGCCAAGCAGTTTCTGCGTGACCATCCGGAGATGGCCAATGCGATCGAGCGGCGCATCCGTGACCAGTCTTCGCAGATCGCCGAGGCCCTGATGGTCTCCGAGGAGAATACGGGAGCGGGCGAGGAGGAATAACCGCACGGCTTTGCGGCGGCTGCGGGGGGGATTTTTCAGGCGGCTGCGCCGGGGATTTTTCAGGCGGCTGCGCCGGGGATTTTTCAGGCGGCTGCGCCGGGGATTTTTCAGGCGGCTGCGCCGGGGGGGGGCGGATGAGCAAAAGCCGCGCTCTTGGCTTGGCTGCCGCTTGCGGGTAATCCCGGTCCATGGCCACCAGTAACGACATCCGCGCGACTTTCCTGGGATTTTTCGCCCGTAACGGGCATGAGACGGTTCCCAGCTCCTCGCTCGTCCCGCGCAACGATCCCAGCCTTCTCTTCACCAATTCCGGCATGGTGCAGTTCAAGAACGTTTTCACCGGCCAGGAGAAGCGGCCCTATTCCCGCGCCGTCACCGCGCAGAAATGCGTCCGCGCCGGGGGCAAGCACAACGATCTCGACAATGTCGGCTACACCGCGCGCCACCACACGTTTTTCGAAATGCTGGGGAATTTCTCCTTCGGCGACTATTTCAAGGAAGAGGCGATCAGCCTGGCCTGGACGTTGCTGACCAAGGATTTCGCCCTGCCGGAAGAGAAACTGCTGGTGACGGTTTTTCACGAGGATGCCGAGGCCGCCCGGCTCTGGAAGAAGATCGCCGGATTGCCGGAAGAGCGGATCATCCGGATCGCCACCGCCGATAATTTCTGGCGCATGGGCGATACCGGCCCTTGCGGCCCCTGCTCGGAAATCTTCTACGATCACGGTCCGGAAATCTCCGGCGGGCCGCCCGGCAGCGCGGAGCAGGACGGCGACCGCTTCATCGAGATCTGGAACCTGGTTTTCATGCAGTACCTGGAAGAGGCGGGCGGCGCGCGTTCCCCACTGCCGCGCCCTTCCATCGATACCGGCCTCGGGCTGGAACGCTTCGCCGCCATTCTGCAAGGCAAGCACGACAATTACGATACGGATACGCTGCGGGCGCTGATTCTCGCCTCCGCCGAGGCCACGGGCCAGGACCCGGACGGTCCTTTCCGGGTCAGCCACCGGGTGGTGGCCGATCATTTGCGCAGCACTTCCTTCCTGATGGCCGATGGCGTGCTGCCCGGCAACGAGGGGCGTGGCTACGTGCTGCGCCGGATCATGCGCCGCGCCATGCGCCACGCTTACCTGATGGGCGCCGGGGAACCCTTGTTATACCGGCTGGTGCCGGTGCTTACGCGCCAGATGGGCCAGGCCTATCCCGAACTCAACCAGGCGGAGATGCTGATCAGGGAGACCCTCAAGCTCGAGGAAACGCGCTTCCGGGCCATGCTGGAGCGCGGCATCACATTGCTGAACGATGAGGCGGAGCGGCTGGCACCGGGCCAGAGCCTGCCGGGCCCCGTCGCCTTCAAGCTCTACGACACCTATGGCTTCCCCCTCGATCTCACGCAGGACGCGCTGCGCGAGCAGGGGCGGGATGTGGACCTCGCCGGGTTCGAGGCGGCCATGGCGGAACAGCGCGCCAGGGCCCGCGCGGCATGGACCGGCAGCGGCGAGGCCGCGACCGAAGCCGTGTGGTTCGCGCTGCGGGAGAAGCTCGGCAGCACCGAATTCCTCGGCTACACCACGGAAAAAGCCGAGGCGGAAATCACCGCGCTGGTCGTGGACGGCGAGGCCACCGACCAGGCCTTGATGGGCCAGGATGTTGCGGTGGTGCTGAACCAGACCCCGTTTTACGCGGAAAGCGGCGGCCAGGTCGGCGATGGCGGCTATATTCTTGGCGCTGATGGTTTGCGCATCGCGGTTTTCGACACGCAGAAGAAGCCGGGCGATCTCTATGTCCATCTCGGCAAGGTGGAGGCCGGGACCGCGCGGGTCGGCGAGCCGGTGGTGGCGGAAATCGCCCATGAACGGCGTGGCGGCATCCGCGCGCATCATTCCGCCACGCATCTGCTGCATGAGGCGCTGCGCCGGCAGCTTGGCCCTCATGTGACCCAGAAAGGCAGCCTGAACGCGCCCGACCGCCTCCGTTTCGACATCACGCAGCCGCGCCCCATCAAGCCCGAGGAACTCGCCGCGGTGGAGCGCGAGGTGAACGCGCGCATCCGGGAAAATGCCGAGGTGACGACCCGGCTGATGACGCCGGAGGAAGCCGTGAAGCTCGGCGCCATGGCGCTGTTCGGCGAAAAATATGGCGATGAGGTCCGGGTCGTCTCAATGGGCGCGACCAGCGATGCGGGCGGCAAACCGGCCTATTCCATCGAACTGTGCGGCGGCACGCATGTTGCCCGCACCGGCGATATCGGGCTGTTCCGCATCACCTCGGAAAGCGCGGTCGCCGCCGGGGTCCGCCGGATCGAGGCGCTGGCCGGGGCCGCGGCCATTGCGGCGGTCGAGACGGAGACCCGCCTGCTGGCGGAGATCGCGGCGGCCTTGCGCGTGCCGGTTGCGGAAGCGCCGGCGCGTATCCTTGCGTTGCAGGAGGAGCGGCGGAAGCTCGAGCGCCAGGTTTCCGAATTGCAGAAGAAGCTCGCCATGAGCGGCACCGCCGATGCGGTGGAGGAAATCCACGGGGTAAAATTCTCCGGCCGGAACGTGGGCGATGTCGCGGCCAGGGATCTGAAATCCGTGGCCAGCGCGGTCTTGCAGGAACTGGGCGGCGGTGTGGCCGCGCTGGTTGCCATCAGCGCGGGCAAGGCCAGCATCGTGGTGAGCGTTTCCCCGGAATTGACAGAAAAATACGACGCGGTGGCGCTGGTCCGCGCGGCCGCCTCCGCCGTGGGCGGCAGCGGTGGCGGGGGTGCTCGCGGCATGGCGCAGGCCGGCGGGCCGGATGGCGAAAAATGGCAGGCGGCGATCGATGCCGTGCGCAGGGAACTGGCGGCCTAGCGCCTTTCTAAACGACGGCGAAAGCCTCGGCGTCCGGGGTCTTGAGCGCCAGCCCGTTGCCGGGACGGGATGGATCGGGGCGGATTGACCCGGCCTCGGCAACGGGTGCCCCGTCAAACAGCCTTTGCTCGATCCGGACGTGATCGTGGAACCATTCCAGATGCCGCAGGCCGGGCGCCGCGCAGGCGGCATGCAGATGGGCCGAAGGCGCGCAATGGCCGGAAAGCGGGATGTGAAACGCCTCGGCAAGGGCGGCGGCTTTCATGAAGCCGGTGATCCCGCCGCAACGGGTGATGTCGAGCTGCTGGACATCCACCGCCCCGGCTTGCAGCATCAGCCGGACATCGTCCAGGGTGAAGCAGTATTCGCCGGCGGCGACGTCCACGCCCCGCCGCATCGAGGCCCGGACCAGCGCAAGGCCGGCGAGATCGTCGGAGGAAACCGGCTCCTCGAACCAGGCGATATCCGATTCGGCGGCCGCGGCCGCGAGGCCCAGCGCCGCGCGGGCGGTGAGCGCGCCGTTGGCGTCGACGAACAGCCGCGCCTGCCCGATCGCCGCGCCGGCGAGCGCGATGCGGCGCGGATCATCCTCCGGGTGCGAGCCGATCTTCATTTTGACCGCCTCGCAGCCATCACGCGCCACCCAGCCCGATAGCTGGGTTTGCAAGGCGGTATCGTCATAGGTGGTGAAGCCGCCGCTGCCGTAAATGGGGACTTTCTCCCGCTCGCGTCCGAGAAGCGTGCCGAGACCGACGCCGAGCAGCCGCGCCTTCAAATCCCATAAGGCGAGGTCGATGGCGGAAATGGCGCAGGCGGCGAGCCCGCCGCGTCCGACATTCCGCACCGCCCGTTGCAGCCGCCGGTGCACGCCCGGAATATCGAAAGGGTTCGCGCCTTTAATATGTTCGGCCAGCATGCCGTTGATCAGCGAGGCCGCCGCGGCGTCGGCGTAGGTGTAGCCGAAGCCAGGAGAACCGGCGGCGGAAACATGCACCGTGATCAGCGTGGTTTTGTTCCAGCTCAAAGTGCCGTCGGCCTCCGGGGCATCGGTTGGAATGACGAAGGCGCGGGCTTGCGCGCTGGCGATGGTTTCACCCGAATGCCGAACAGCCATGTTCCGGACATAAGGCGCGGCATGGACGGAACCATGAGATTCTAATCGGATAACCAAAGTTTCATTCCGGTGGCGCGGAAGCCGCCCGCTTCATGAACTCCGGGTCAACTGGCTTTCTTCCGCTTGTCCTGGTCCGCCTTCGCGCCACATCGAGATTGATCTCCACGATTCCCAAAGAGGAGGAGCCAATGGATGATCCGCTCACGAAGTATCGGCGGCCGCCCTTCCCCGGCCAGGAGCAAGCGCCGCCCGGGCGCACCGCGCGGCTTCAGCCTCAGCCGGACCACGGGGAGATCAGTTATCGGGGCCTTGGCCGCCTCCAGGGCAAATCGGCGCTCATCACCGGGGCCGATTCCGGTATCGGGCGCGCTGTCGCCATCGCCTTCGCAAGGGAAGGGGCGGATGTCGCGATCGCCTACCTGAACGAGCATGAAGACGCGCGGGAGACCGCGGACTGGGTGATGAAAGCCGGAAGGAAACAGGTTCTGCTTCCGGGCGATCTCCGCGATCCCGCGCATTGCCGCGGCGTGATCACGCGCACGGAGGACGCGTTCGGCAAGCTCGACATTCTGGTTAACAACGCGGGGATGCAGCGCACCCATGCCGATATTTCGGAAATCAGCGATCAGGAATGGGATGACGTTTTCCGCACCAACATCTACGCGATGTTTTATCTCTGCAAATCCGCGCTTGGCGTCATGAAACCCGGCGCCGCGATCATCAACACCACGTCGATCAACGCGGACGATCCGAGCGCCTCGCTGCTCGCCTATGCGGCCACCAAGGGCGCGATAGCCAATTTCACGGCGGGCCTGGCGCGGCTGGTGGCGAAAAAGGGGGTGCGGGTCAATGCCGTGGCGCCCGGCCCGGTGTGGACGCCGCTGATTCCGTCCACCATGAAGGATATCGAGGATTTCGGCGCGAACACGCCGATGGGGCGCGCGGGCCAGCCCGCCGAACTCGCGCCCGCCTATGTGCTGCTGGCCTCGGACGAGGCAAGCTACATGACCGGCGCGATAATCCCCGTGACCGGCGGCAGGCCCATGCTATAGATGGCTGTTCCCGCGCGGCCGGCACATCGAGGGAGGTGAAGGGGAATGCGGACGGTTGCGTCGCGCTACCGCGATGTGCCGGCCTCGGACATGCAACGCGCTTATGCCGGGCTCGCGCGGTATTACGACTTCATTTTCGGCCCGCTACTCGGGTCCGTGCGGGCCGCCGGTGTCCGCGCGCTGAACGCGCTGCCCGGAGGGGATGTTCTCGAGGTCGGGGTGGGTACCGGGCTTGCCTTGTCGCAATACCGTGAGGACAAGCGCGTTATCGGGATCGACCTGTCGGCGGACATGCTGAAGAAAGCCCGGCGGCGCGTCGTGAGGCGGGGTCTTGAGCGGGTGGAAGCGCTGCTGCGGATGGATGCCCAGAACATGGCCTTCCGCGATGCGCGGTTCGATATCGTCGTGGCCATGTTCGTTGCCTCCGTGGTGCCGGAGCCTCGCGCCTTGCTCAAGGAAATGCGGCGCGTGGCGAAGCCCGGCGGGACATTGATTTTCGTTAACCATTTTGCTGGAACGCGCCAAACCGCGCGGCGGCGGAGGCTCGACCGCATTACGGAAAAACTCGGCTGGCGAGGCGATTTCCGGTTGGAGGACCTTTTCGACGAAGCCGATCTCGCGCTCGCCCGGCGCAAGCGGCTCGGGCCGTTTGGCATGTTCCAACTGGTGGAGCTGCCGCAGCCGGGCGGCTCGTAAAATTACAGGCGTCCAAAGCGATTGACCCTTTGGCAAATTTCCCGGCTTGCTGATAATTTCCTCATCCGGCCGCTTCCGGCCGCGCGAGAGGTGAATGCCATGGCGAAGAAGAAAACCCGCGTCATCGATGTCGAGGACGATACCGAAATTCCTCTGGATATCGATCCGGCGATGGTCGAGTTCATCATTCTGAAGGCGAGGGCCTTCGACGCCAAGACCGCGCCGGTGGAGCCGGACCCAGGCTCGAACGAGATCGATGACGACGAACGCGAAGTGCTGGAGGATTATCCCTCCGATCAAACGCAGGCGGAACTGCGCGATGCGATAGAAGGCCTTTCCGAGGATGCCGCGATCGACCTGGTGGCGCTATACTGGGTGGGACGTGGCGACTACAGCCGCGCCGAGTGGGACGAAGCACGCGCGGCGGCGGCGGAGCGCGGGACGGAGCCGGTGGCGGATTATCTCCTCGGCGAACCGCAACTCGGCGATTTTCTGGAGGAAGGCATCTCGGAGCTTGGCTATCATCCGCAGGATTACGGTCCCGAATAGAATTCTGGGCTATACGACCCGGTTCGATACGCTTGGCGGGCGGTTTACGGTGCCAGCATTTTCGTGACGGCGGATGTGAACTTTGGTGAATCCGGGCGGGTCAGACTGGAAAACCAGCCGGCGAGTTCGCCGTCCCCGCCGATGAGGTATTTGAAAAAATTCCAGCGCGGCCGGGCAAGGAAGCCGCCCTGGGCGGCGGCCCAGACGAAAAACGGGTGGGCTTGATGGCCTTTCACGTGGACCTTGCCCATCATCGGGAAATCCACGCCGTAATTCCGCGCGCAGAAGCCGGCTATTTCCGCGTGACTGCCCGGCTCCTGCCCGCCGAAATCGTTGCAGGGAACGCCGATGACCATGAGCCCCGCATCGCGGTTCGCGCGCCACAGCGCCTCCAGCCCCGCGTATTGCGGCGTGAAACCGCATTTCGACGCGGTGTTGACGACGACCAGCGGACGGCCCGCGAAATCCCGCAGCGCGAAGTCCTGGCCTTGCAGGGTTCGAAAGGTGAAGTCATACGCATTGGGCATGGGAATTCCCTGGATGAAACCCGCCGCAGGAATGCATGAGCGGACCGCCTGACGCAATATCACGGCTGCTCGCCGTGATGGCCGCGCTGCGCCACCCGGAGACCGGTTGCTCCTGGGACCGGGAGCAGGATTTCGCGACCATCGCCCCGTACACGGTGGAGGAAGCCTATGAGGTGCAGGCGGCCGTGGAGAGCGGCGAGCCGGCGCAGCTCAAGGATGAACTGGGGGATCTGCTGTTCCAGGTGGTCTATCACGCCCGGCTCGCCGAAGAGCGGGCGTGGTTCGATTTCGGCGCGGTCGCGCGGACGGCAGCGGACAAGATGATCGCCAGGCATCCGCATATTTTCCACGGTGCCGAGGCCCGGGATACGGCGGCGCAGGTCCGGGAATGGGAGGCGCAAAAGGCGGCGGAGCGGCAAAGCCGGGCGATGGCCGGCACGCTCGATGGCATCGCCACGACCCTGCCGGCCATGGCGGTGGCGGCCAAGCTGACGGGAAGGGCCGCGCGTGTCGGCTTCGACTGGCCGGATGCCGCCGCCGTGCTCGACAAGCTGGCGGAGGAGACGGCGGAATTGCGCGCGGAACTTTCGCCGGAACAGCCATCAGGATTTCCTGGCGGCGCACCCGAGAAGCTGGCCGACGAGCTGGGCGACATGCTCTTCGTGCTGGTCAACCTCGCCCGCAAGCTCGGTCTTGACGCGGAAGCCTGCCTTGCCGGCGCCAACGGGAAATTCCGCCGCCGCTTCCGCTTCATCGAGGCGGGGCTGGCGGAACAAGGCAGGGTTCCGGCGGAATCCACCCTGGCGGAGATGGACGCGCTCTGGAACGAAGCCAAAAACGCCGGCTTGTAATACCGGCTTTGTGATACCGGAAAATCACGCTATCCACCGCTCATGATCACGCTTCAGGAGGGGTATTCGCGGTTCCTGCAAGGCTATTGGCGGGAGCATCGGGAGCGTTACGCGGCGTTGGCGCGCGACGGGCAGTCGCCTTCCACCATGGTAATCGCCTGCTCCGATTCCCGGGTGGCGCCGGAGCTGATTTTCGATGCCGCGCCCGGAGATATTTTCGTCGTCCGCAACGTGAGCAACCTGGTGCCGCCTTACGCGCCGGATACCGGCAATCACGGCACCTCCGCCGCGCTGGAATTCGCGGTTACAGTGCTGGGCGTGCAGCGGATCATAGTATTGGGGCACAGCCAGTGCGGCGGCATCCGGGCGCTGATGCGCGAGCCGGACGATCGTGGCGGCGATTTCATCTCCTCCTGGATGAAGATCGCCAATGCCGCGCGGGCGCGGGTGTGCGAGGCGCCGGACGCGCCGGCGGATTTCGAGGCGCGCTGCGCACGATGCGAACGCGAATCGATCCGCGTGTCGCTCGCCAACCTGACAAGTTTTCCCTGGATCGAATCCCGCGTGCGGGCGGGCGCGCTGATCCTTGGCGGGCTGCATTTCAATGTCCAGACAGCGGCGCTGGAAACGGTTACGGCCTGAACGGCGGTTTGGGTTGGGTTCGGCTATTCCGCCAGCAGAAGCGCCTGGAGCTGGCGCCAGCTCGCGGCGTCGGGCGCGACCAGCAGCCCGCCCCCGGTTTCCGCGGGGGAATAGGGCGTGCCGTCGAACCGGGCGGCATGGGCGCCGGCCTCGGTGGCCAGCAAGACGCCGGCGCAATGGTCCCAGGGCAGCGTTTTGCGGAACATCAGCATATGGCAATGGCCGGCGGCCAGCATGCGGTATTGATGCGCGGCACAGCGCAGATCGAAGCTGGCGCCAAGCCGGGACATGCGGGAGACCACCCGGCTCCTGAGCGGCTCCTTGAGAAAGCGCCAGGAGAGCGCGCCGGTCATCTCGCCGACCGGCACGGCCGGGGCCGCGCGCAGGCGCCGCCGCGCGCCGTCCGCCGACTGCATCCAGGCCCCGCCGCCGCGAATCGCCGTCGCGGTGTCGCCGCCGACCGGATCGTGGATGAAGCCGGCAAGGATTTCATTATCCTCCACCAGCGCCAGCATGGTGCCGAACAGCGGCAGCTCGGCGGCGAAGTTGCTCGTGCCGTCGATCGGATCGATCACCCAGACTGGCCCCGGCGCGCTCAACCGGCGCAGCAGGGTGGGATCGGCGGCGGCGGATTCCTCGCCCAGGATGTCCGTGCCGGGAAACATTTCCGCAAGCGCCGCGCCGAGCGCCCGTTCGGCGGCTTCATCGGCGACGGTCACCGGATCCAGCGGGCCGGACTTGGCGCGGACATCCCGTGCCCCGAGACGCTTGAAGCGCGGCATGATCTCGGCCGCCGCCACCTGCCGCAGCAAGGCGATCACGCCATCGGTCTGCGCCGCCGAGAGGATCATGTCCGCTCGAACCGCGCGCGATCGGCTTCCGAAAGCCGGACCTCGACACGCACCACGCTGTCTTCGTCATGCCGGCTCACCACCTCGCCATGGCGGTAGAGCCACGCAAGCCGCGCGCCATCCTGGGCGGCGACATCGTAATGGACGCAGACGAGCCGGCTTCCCAGCTGGCGCTCGATCGCGCTCAGCAATGCGGGCAGGCCCTCGCCGGTTAGGGCGGAGATGCCGATGCCGCCTTCCGCGTCCCCGTTCGCCGTGGCGTGCGGAACATGGCCGGTGCCGCCCAGCAGATCGGCTTTGTTCAGCACCTCGATGCTGCGGGATCGCCAGTCGAAATCGAGCGTGCCGTCCTTCACCATGTTGTCCAGTACGGCGATGACATCCTCGCGCTGGGCGGCGGTGTCGGGATGGGCGATGTCGCGGACATGCAGGATGAGATCCGCATCCGCGACCTCTTCCAGCGTGGCGCGGAAGGCGGCGATGAGTTCCGTGGGCAGATCGCTGATGAAGCCCACGGTGTCGGAGAGAATGACGTTGCGGCCCGATGGCAGCACGAGACCGCGCATGGTGGGATCGAGCGTCGCGAAAAGCTGGTTCTCCGCCATGACGCCGGCGCCGGTGAGGGCGTTGAACAGGGTGGATTTGCCGGCGTTGGTATAGCCGACCAGCGCCACCACCGGCGCCGGGATGCGCTTGCGGCTGGTGCGGTGCAGGCCGCGCGTGCGCCGCACCGCCTCCAGTTCCTGCTTCAGCCTGGCGATACGCTCGCCGATCAGCCGCCGGTCGGCTTCGATCTGGGTTTCACCGGGGCCACCCAGGAAGCCGAAGCCGCCGCGCTGGCGCTCCAGATGCGTCCAGGAACGCACCAGCCGCGAACGCTGGTATTCCAGATGCGCCAGTTCCACCTGCAGCGCGCCTTCCCGCGTGTGGGCGCGCTCGCCGAAGATATCGAGGATCAGCCCCGTGCGGTCGATGACCTTGCATTGCCAGGCATTCTCCAGATTGCGCTGCTGCACCGGGGTGAGCGCCGCGTCCACCACGACGACGGAGACCTCATGGCGGGCGAGACTCTCGGCGAGCTGCGCCGTGCGGCCCTTGCCGAGCAGCGTTGCGGGTGTCCGCACCCGCAGCGGCACGATGGCCTCGAACACGACGACGAGGCCGATGGATGCGGCAAGCCCGATGGCTTCCGCCATGCGCGCTTCGGCGGTACGCGCGCGCGCGCCGCGCGCACCGTTATGCGCGGGTTTTTCCCCAGGTTTCGTGCCAGTTTGTTTTGACCCGGGTTTTGCGCCAGGCCCCGACCCGGGCCGTTCGCCGGACTTCTCCCAGGCTTTGTCCCATGGCAGGAGGATCGCCGCCCGGTTGGGCGGTGGCGCGGTTTCGTGCAGCGCGGTCAGTCGGGGAGGTCCTGGCGGGAAGCGCCATGATCCGGCGCTTCCCCGCGCGAGAGTTTAAGGGTGTTTCCGCCATGCTCGGCCGGCCCGGAGGCTTCCGCCTTGCTCGCGTCGAACAGCATGATCGGCGCGCCAGGCATCACGGTGCTGATGGCATGTTTGTAAACCAGCTGGGTATGGCCATCCCGCCGCAGCAGAACGGAGAAATTATCGAACCAGGTAATCACGCCCTGCAGCTTCACGCCGTTCACGAGGAACACGGTTACCGGCGTTTTGCTTTTGCGAACGTGATTGAGAAAGACATCCTGTACATTCTGGGATTTTTCATTGGCCACGGAATAGATCCTTGTTTTTGTTCGCCTCGCGGCGATTTTTAAGCTGCGTTCAGAGAGCCTGGCATCGATCCGCCCTTGCGTGGCGCAAGGCACGGATATCCTAATCTATAGCAAAAATCCGCATTCCGGCAATATCGGAAGCAAGCGGGGTGAATCTTGAGCGGAAGTAAACGGGGATAACCAACGCAGGACGACATCTCCCAGCCGCGGCCGCCACCTGCCCGAATTTGTCATCGGCGGCGGGAATTTCAAGGGCGGCGAATCCTTGGGCGAAAAATCAGCGGGGCGATTCACGGCGGGGAAAGATCATGGCGCGGCCTCGGGCGGATCGGCGCCATGTTCGGCCCGCGCGCGGCCGGCCAGGGGCCAGCGGTTATCCAGCGCCACGTTGAGCTCCGCCCCGAGCAAAACCGCATAGGCGGTGAGGTAGAACCACATCATCAGCCCGATCAGCGTGGCAAGCGGACCGTAGGTTGCGTC
>JAJYAF010000420.1 GCA_021779655.1 Pseudomonadota bacterium | reverse complement strand
AGTTGGTGGGATTCAGCGGACATGCGCGGGATATAGGCGCAACCCGCCTGCTTGGGTAGGGAGGCGGGCGGCTTGCCAATGCATGGGCGGATTGTCATGCAGGCGCGCATGAACCCGACCTTTCTTCTCGTGCTGGCCGCGCTCGGCTTCCGGCTCATTCTGGCCGGGAGCACCGGGCTTGGCATCGACGAAAGCTATATGGTGGCGGCGAGCCGCAGCTTCGCCTTGTCTTATTTTGACCATCCGCTCGCCTCCTGGTGGCTGGAACTGGCGGCGCGCGAGGTTTTGGGTTCTGCCGCGCCTCTCGCGGTGCGTCTGCCCTTCGTGGCCCTTTCCGGCCTTTCCTCATGGCTGCTTTATCTCATCGCCAAACGACTCCACGGGCCGCGCGCGGGCTTCTGGTCGGTGGCGGCCTATAGCGTCTCGCCCGTGTTTTCCCTGGCCTTCGGCTGCTGGGTGCTGCCGGACGGGCCGCTGAACACGGCGTTGCTCGCGTTTCTCTACGCCATCCTCCGCGCCCTGGGCCTGCCCGGAGCGCAGGCGGCGCGGCGCTGGTGGTTGGCGGCCGGACTCTTCGCGGGACTGGCCATGCTTTCCAAATATAGCGCCGTCCTGGTGCTGGTTGGGGTGGCCCTGGGTGTGGCTCTCGACCCGGTAAGCCGGCGCGAATTGCGGCAACCCTGGCCCTGGCTTGGGGTTCTGCTTGCCCTGGCGTTGTTCGCCCCGGTGCTGGCCTGGAATGCCGGGCATGGCTGGGCCAGTTTCGGCTATCAGGGCGGCCGGGCCGCCGGGCTACGGCTCCGTCCCCTCATGCCTTTCATCATTTGGGCGGGAGAGGCGCTATTCGTGCTGCCCTGGCTGTGGGCGCCTATGGTCTGGCTGCTGCTGCGCGCCCTGCGCGCCGGGCCGGGGGCGCGCGGGGCCTGGCTGCTGGCCTGGGGGGGCGTCATCCCCATTCTGCTCTTCGCCGTGGTGGGGCTGTGGTCCCGAACGCATATCCTGTTCCATTGGGCCGCGCCGGGCTATCTCATGCTGTTTCCCCTCCTCGGCGGCTGGCTGGCGGCACGCCCGCGGCTGGCCGGGACGGTGGTGGGAATCTCCGGGGCGTTGCTAGCCGGGGCGGCGCTCGCGCTGGTGATGGTAGCGCGGCTCGGCTTGCCGCCGGCGCTCGCCCGGGCCTTTCCCCCCGGCCAATCCCCCATGCTGCAACTCATAGACTGGATGAGCATTGGGGCGAGTCTGCCACCTGGCATAGATGCCATCGCCGCCCAGCGCTGGTACGATGCGGGCAAGATCGGCTACGCCCTGATGCGGGACGGAATCGATCTGCCCGTCACGGTGTTCGGGCGGGAGCCGCATCAATTCGCCTTCACCACCCCGCCCGCGGCCCTGCGCGGGAAGACCATTCTGCTCATCGCCATGCCCGGCTCGCTAACCGAGGCGGAGCGCCGTTTCGCACCGTGCTTCGCCAGCCTTCGGCCCGGTCCGTTGCTGACAGTGATGGATCATGGCCGGGCACTTCTGCTGATCCCCACCTTTATCGGCATGGATCTGGAGCCTTTGTCGTGTCATATCGGCGGCTCCAAAGATTGAATCAGCCGGGCTGGTTTCTTTTTATGTTGCGCGCGGCCGCCGCATCAATAGAGGCCGCCTAGCGAATTATCGATGGTGGACGGAGCGGGCGGGGTGGCGCTCGCGCCGCCATTGGGGGACGCGCCGGGCGAGGCTCCGGAATTATCGAGACTGTTCATGCCGCCGCCCAGCAAGCCGTTCCCGTTCTGCGCGCCTGGGCTCTGGCCGGGTTTGAAAGCCTCGGTCACCATCGTCCCGTCCGGCTCGGGCACTTGCTGCAAGGTCATGCCGGGGGGTGGAGCGAAATCGATGGCGGGCATATTTTTCAGCGCCACCTTCATATATTCGTTCCAGATCGGCCCGCAGACATTACCGCCGGTTTCGTTCTTGCCGAGGCTGGCGGGGGTGTCGAAGCCGATCCAGCAACCGGTGACCAGCCCTGGGGTGAAGCCGATAAACCAGGCATCATTGAAATTATTGGTGGTGCCGGTTTTGCCGGCGACAGGCTGGGAGATACCCCGTATGGCGGGCGCGCCCGTGCCGCGCAGGACCACCCCCTTCATCATCACCAGCATCTGAAAGACGGAATCCGCGTCGGCCACCTGCTGGCCTGTCGCATCGAGCTGCGGCGGCTGGTTGGGGTCGCCATTAACGCAATTGGCGCATTTCTGGCCGGCGGCCTGATAGAGCACCGTGCCGTCCGGGTTGGTGACGCTGTCGATCAGGCTCGGGGTCACCAGCCGGCCATATTGGTCGAGCGTCGCGTAAGCCGTGGTCATCTTCCACAAGGTCGTGTCGATGGCGCCGATGGCCGAGGGATAATAAAGCGGCATCGTTTTGACGATGCCGAAATCCTGAAAGGTTTTGGCGATCGCCTTCAGGCCGATCTGGCGAGCCAGATGCAGGGTCGCCAGGTTAAGGGATTCCTCCAGCGCGTGAAAAATCGGCACCGGCCCCTGAAAGGAGTTTTCGTAATTCCCCGGCCGGTACACGGTTCCATCCGGCAGCACCTGGACGAAGGGGCCGTCCAGCACCTGCGCATCGGGCTGGATGCCCTGCTCCATGGCGGTGAGATACACCAGCGGTTTCACGGAGGAGCCGGGCTGGCGCTGCGCCTGGGTGGCGCGGTTGAACGGGCTGATATCGTGGCTCCAGCCGCCAACCATGGCCACGATGCGCCCCGTTACCGGGTCCATGGAGATCAGCGCGCCCTGAAGGTTGGGGATTTGCTCGAGCGAGAGGGATTTCGCCTCGCCCGAAACCATCACGACATCGCCGGGGTGCAAAACCTGCGCGGTTGAGCTGGGCCGCGCGCCTGGCTGGCCATGATATTGGGGGCGCGCCCAGCGCATATTGGCCAGCGGCAACACGCCTATCTCGGGAGTTTCCGTGGCCGGGTCGGTGGTGCCGATTTTGGCCGATTGCGGCCCCGCGGCAAGCACGATGCCGAGCCGCCAGCCGGAGCGCAACCCCGGCGGATTAGGCTGCTTGGCGAGGAGGGTCCGCCAGTCGTCGTCGAGACCGGTATCAGGCAGATGATTCACCAGCCCATGCCAGCCGGCATAGTCGTGGTCATATTCCTCCAGCCCGTCCCGCACCGCATTGGTGGC
>JAJYAF010000419.1:1641-3199 GCA_021779655.1 Pseudomonadota bacterium | reverse complement strand
GGTTGTGCAGAATGAAAACCGCGGCGCGGGCGATGTCCTCGGGCGTGCTGCCGCGCTTGAGCGGGTTTGCCCGCCAGGCTTTTTCAAACTTCTCCTCGGACTGGCGGGGGGCGGGAAGGCTGATGCCGGGCGCGATGCCGCAGACACGGATCCTGGGCGCGAGCGCCATGGCGAACATTTCGGTGGCGGCGGCAAGTGCCGCCTTGCTCAGCGTGTAGGAGAAGAAATCCGGATTCAGATTGGCGAGCTTCTGGTCCAGCATGTTGATGACGACGCCTTGGGGAAGGGTGAGCCGCGCGGCGAAATGGCGGGTGAGCAGGACCGGCGCGGTGAGGTTCGGGCCGGCATGGGCGGCCAGATGCCCGGCGGTGACGGTGGCGGGCTTATCGTAATCGAAATGAGCGGCGTTGTTGACGAGGGCGAAGAGCGGGCCTGCCTTGGCCATCGCCTGTTCGATCAAACGTTCCGGCGTGGCCGGGTCGGAAAGATCCCCTGAAACGACATGGCCGCCCAGCGCCTCGGCGAGGGATTGGGCCTCCCGGCTCGAACGATGGGCGTGAATGACGACCGGATAGCCCAGGCCGGCGACCGCGCGGGCGATGGCGGCGCCCAGACGCCTGGCGCCGCCGGTGATCAGGACTGCTCCGTTCATTCCGCCGTTCTACAGCAAATCCCGCAGCCGGTAATAGGTGGTGGCGAGCAGGAGCGCCGGCACCCGGAAGCGGCGGCCGCCGGGGAAGCGGGCATGGGGGATGGCGGCGAACACATCGAAGCGTTCCGCCTGGCCGGCGATGGCTTCCGCGGCAAGCTGCCCGGCAAGCCCGGTCAAGGCCACGCCGTGGCCGGAAAAGCCCTGAAGAAAGAGGATGTCGGGCGCGAGCCTGCCGAAATGCGGGGCACGGTTGCGCGTGATATCGACATTGCCGCCCCAGCAAAATTCCACCTTTGCGTCCTTGAGCCGTGGGAAGACCCGCGCGGCGCGCTTGAGCATGGACCGGGCGAGGCCGGGCGGCGGCAGGGTGCTATAGGAAACCCGGCCGCCGAAGAGCAGGCGGTTATCCGCCGAGCGGCGGAAATAATTCAGCACGAAATTGAGATCGGCGACCGCCTCGTTGCCGGGAATCAGCGCCGGGATATCGGCGCGCGGCTCGGTGGCGATGATATACGTGCCCACCGGCATGACATAGCCGGCAATGGGCGCCGCGAGGCCGCCGAGATACGCCCCGCCGGCCAGCAGCAGGTAGCGCGCCGAGACGATTCCCCGCTCGGTATGGAGCCTGATGCGGCTGCCGCGCTCGATTTTTTTCACGCGGGTCTGCGTGTAGAGCCGGGCGCCCGCGGCCTGCGCCGCCTTGGCAAGGCCCAGCGTGTAGTTGAGCGGGTGGATATGGCCGGAAAGCGGGTCCTCCAGGAGCGCCAGATAGGCCGGGCTGTCAACGCGGCTGCGCGCCTCTTCGCCTTGCAGGATGCGCCCCACCGGCGCGCCGAGCCCAGCCAGCTCCGCTTGAGCCTCCTGCAATTCGCGCAATTGGCGGGGTTTGATGGCGGCGTGCAGATA
>JAJYAF010000419.1:0-1631 GCA_021779655.1 Pseudomonadota bacterium | reverse complement strand
GACAAATTCCAGAGCAGCCGGGCGCGCTCGCGTCCCGCCAGGCGGTTCATGACGCTCTGGCCGGCGGCGAAGCCTGGAAGTACCTGGCCGCCATTGCGGCCCGATGCGCCCCAGCCGATATGCCGGGCTTCGAGAACGGCGGCATCGAAGCCGCGTTCGGCGAGATGCAGGGCGGCCGAAACGCCGCTGACGCCGCCGCCAACGATGGCGACATCGGTGGTGATATCACCGGCCAGCGGGCCGGTGATGAGATCAACCTTGGCGGTTGCTTCGTAGTAATTGCCGAGAGTCATGGGTCGTGCCGAGGTGACGCTGCCTTGGGATGGAAAAGCCGTGGCCGGATGCCCTGGCACCCGGCCGGAACGCGCGGAGTTGCTACACGTTCAGCAGCAGATGCTCGCGTTCCCAGGAGCTGATGACACGCAAATATGTTTCGTATTCAAGACGTTTTACCGCGACCAGCACATCGACCAGTTTTTCGCCGAGGATTTCGCGAATCGGCCGCGAAGCGTCCATCATGTCGAGCGCGTGCGACAACTCGCGCGGCAGCGTGTAATCGCCGGAATAGGCGGAGCCGATCTGCGCCTCCGTGGGCTCCAGCTTCTCGATCATGCCGAGATAGCCGCAGGCCAGCGTGGCCGCGAAGGCGAGATAGGGATTGGCATCGGCCCCCGGCACGCGGTTTTCCACGCGCATCGCCGCGGGCTCGCCGAAGGGGACGCGCAGGCCGCAGGTACGGTTGTCATAACCCCATTGCAGGTTGATCGGCGCGTTGGAGAAGCGCGTGAGCCGCCGGAAGGAATTCACGTTCGGCGCGAAAATCGGCATGACCGCCGGAATGTATTTCTGCAGCCCGGCGATATAGGAAAGGAAGAGCGGGCTGGCCAGGCCATCCGGTCCGGCGAACAGATTACGGCCGCTCGCCGGCTCCACGATGCTCTGATGCACATGCATGGCGCTTCCCGGCTCGCCGCCCATCGGCTTGGCCATGAAGGTGGCATAGATGTTGTGGCGCAGCGCGACCTCGCGGACCGTTCGCTTGAACAGAAAAACCTGGTCGGCCAGGCTGAGCGGATCGCCGTGCAGGAAATTGATTTCCACCTGCGCGGCGCCCTCCTCGTGGATCAGGGTATCGAGGTCGAGTTCCTGCGTATCGCAGAAATCATACATCTCCTCGAATAGCGGATCGAACTCGTTGACCGCGTCGATCGAATAGGACTGGCGGCCGGTTTCCTGCCGTCCGGAGCGGCCCACCGGAGGTGCCAGCGGATAGTCCGGATCGGTGTTGCGGCCGACCAGGTAGAATTCGAGTTCCGGGGCAAGCTCCGGCCTCCAGCCTTTTTCTTCATACAGCGCGAGGACTTTCCGCAAGACTTGCCGAGGCGCCATCGGCACCGGCGTGCCGTTCGCGTATTGGCAATCATGGATGATCTGCGCCGTCGGCTCATGCGCCCAGGGGACGAGGCGGACGGTATTCGCGTCCGGCGCGAGCCTGATATCGATGATGGCCGGATCGGTCAGCGTGTCTTCCGGGTCTTCCGGATATTCGCCGGTAACCGATTGGATGAAGATCGCTTCCGGCAGGCGCGGCGCGCCTCCCTGGAAGAATTTCTGCGCCGGCATGATCGTGC
>JAJYAF010000022.1 GCA_021779655.1 Pseudomonadota bacterium | reverse complement strand
ATGAGGGGCGGCAGGGCGCGCTGTTTCTGCGCCTCGGTGCCGAACACCACGACCGGGTTCAGACCAAAGATGTTCATGTGCATCGAGGAGGCCGCCGACATGCCGCCGCCGCTCTCGGCGATCGTCTGCATCACCAGCGCGGCTTCGGTAATACCGAGGCCGGCACCCCCGTAGGCTTCGGGCATCGCGATGCCAAGCCAGCCGCCCGCGGCGACGGCCTGATAGAACGCTTCCGGAAATTGCGCGTCACGATCCCTGGCGAGCCAGTAATCGCCATCGAAGCGGCTGCAAAGATCGGCAACGGACTGCCGGATTTGCTGCTGCTGCTCGGTGAATCCGAAATCCATTTTTCCAGCCGCCTTTCCCATGCAAGTGCCGGCATCCTACCAAGCCAGGGCGGAGAACGAAAGAGAGGGGGCGGGAAAGTTCAGCGCGCTGCATCCCGAACATTTTATCACTTCGTCATCGAAATGATTATCGCCGTCCCTGCGATATGGCCGGTTCCTGGCTGCTTGAACGCATGCGAGATGCCGGAAGCGGGGATGGCCAAGGCGTTTTCGTCAATCTCGGCCGAGGGCTCTGGTATAGCGGTTGATCATCAGCGCGGAGGAAAAAAGACGACTCGACTCGGCCTAAAAGTTCTCTATATGTTCTCGGCTCTGTACCTGGTGGAGAGCCGCGATGGAACAAGGGCTGGGGACGGCGGCCAGATTGGCCGCGCTTCGGGCGAGCCTTGCCCGTCTCGGGCAACCGGCAAAGGCTGCGGGCCGGGTGATCTCGTTCGGAGTCGCCGCGATCGATAGCCGCCTTCCCGGCGGCGGCCTGGCGCTTGGCGCCCTGCACGAGATCGCTGGAGGTGGGCCCGATATCGAGCACGAAACCGCCGCGATGATGCTGAGCGCCGGCATTCTGGCGCGTCTTCCCGGCCAGGTTCTGTGGGTCCTGGAGCGGCCCGATCTGTTCGCTCCGGCGCTCGATGGGGTCGGCCTTCAGGCCGACCGGGTCATCTACGCCGAGGCGGGCAACGCGGCCATGGTGCTCCTTACCATGGAGGAAGGGCTTCGGCACGCCGGATTGGCCGGTGTTATCGGCGAGCTGTCGGGGAAACTGACGCTGACCGCCTCGCGCCGCCTGCAACTCGCGGCGGAGCAGAGCGGCGTGACCTGCCTCGTGCTGCGCTGCGGCCGGCGACATGACGACGCGCGGCTCGTCGAGCCGACGGCGGCGGCCACCCGCTGGCGGGTCAGCGCCATGCCAGCCCCCGCGCTGTTCGCGCACGCGCCGGAAACCCCTGGCCTGGCCCGGCCGCGATGGCGCCTGGACCTGGTGCGGTGCCGGGGCGGTGAACCGGCATCCTGGATTGTGGAGGCAACGGATGAGACGGGTCATCTCGGTATTCCTGCCAACCTGGCAGACGGACCTGCTGCGGCGCTTCTTCAGCGCCGCCATGCCGCCGGCGGATAAACCACTGGTCACGGCGATGCAGGAGAAGCGCCGCCAGGTGGTCGCTGCGGCGGATCGCGCGGCGCGAGCGCTCGGGCTGGCGGCCGGCATGCCGCTGGCGCAGGCCCAGGCTATGGTGCCCGGCCTGAGGGTGCTTCCAGCGACGCCCGAACGCGATGCCCGGGCGCTCGAGGAAGCGGCCGCATGGGGCCTGCGCTACGCGCCGCTGACCGCCCCCGACAGCCCGAACGGCCTGTGGATCGGTGCCACCGGCTGCACGCATCTCTTCGGCGGGGAGGCCGCGACACTCGGCGATATCGTCGAACGTTTGGGCCGAAGCGGTATCACGTCCCGGGCGGCCATCGCCGATACGCCGGGAACGGCCTGGGCCGTGGCGCGCTACGGCACGGAGCCGACTGCATCGGTGCCCCCGGGTGAAGCTGCGGGAGCACTCCGGCCCCTGCCGGTCGCGGCCCTTCGCCTGGATGCGGACACGGTTTCCGCCCTCCGCCGCCTGGGCTTCGAGCGCATCGGCCAGCTTCTCGACGCGCCGCGCGCGCCTTTGGCGTTGCGCTTCGGTCAGCGCGTGATCCAGCGCATCGATCAAGCCCTCGGCAATGTCGGCGAGCCGATCGAGCCGATTGCGCCGCCGAACCCGGTGGCCGCCCGACTGACATTCCCCGAGCCCTTACTGACACCCGAGGCATTGTCCCACGTGATCGCCCGCCTGACGGCCTGCGTCTGCGCGGAGCTTGAGCGTCGCGGAGCGGGGGCGCGCCGGCTCGACCTCATCTTCGAGCGCATCGACCGCACCGAACAGGCGATTTGCATCGGGACGGCGCGTCCGAACCGCACGCCAGGCCATCTCGCCCGCCTGCTGGAGGAGCGGCTTGAGTGTGTCGATCCGGGGCTCGGCATCGAGGCCATGCGGCTTACCGTTTCTTTGGCTGAGCCGGCCGGCTTCGCGCAGCCGCGGATCAGCCTGATCGGCGACGAGAATACCGGCGCCGATGTGTCGGTTCTGGTGGACCGGCTCGTGAACAGGCTTGGCGCACCGAAAGTCTACCGCGCGGCGCCGGTCGAAAGCGACGTGCCCGAGCGCAGCGTGCGCCGCGTCGGTCCGTTGTCCCCGCCGGCCGGCGCCCGATGGCCCAAACACCTGCCGCGTCCGGCGCGGCTGCTCCGGCCGCCCCAGCCAATCGAGGCGCTGGCGATGCTGCCCGACCATCCGCCGGCGCAGTTCGTGTGGCGCCGCCACCGGCACCGGATCAGGCACGCAGATGGACCGGAGCGTATCGGCGGCGAGTGGTGGGTAAGCGATCGCGAACGCAGCGCGGTCCGCGATTACTGGCAGGTGGAGGATGAGGATGGACGGCGGTTCTGGCTGTTCCGCAGCGGTGATGCCGTTGATCTTGCCAGCGGCGATCTTCGCTGGTTCCTCCATGGATTTTTCTGAATGTCCCGCGCCGGCCGAGGCGCCACCGCGGGTTTTTCATCCTGAAAGGGCTCGTTCACCGGGTCCGGTATCGCTCGATGCCGTCAGCCAACTCCATCGAGAGCTGGTCGCGCGCGAGCATGTAGTTGACATGCGCGAGAACCTCGCCGAAGGCGAATCCGGTCTGGTGCTCGTCGAGCACGCGATCGAATACGAAGGGAACGAGTTCAGCGACCGTTAGCGGCCTTTCCCGGCAGGCATCGGCAATGAGCTGGCAACGCTGCATATGGTGTTCGACGAGCGCCGCGACGCGATGATGCAGGCCGCGGAACGGCAAGCCGTGGCCGGGGAGGACAAGTGCATCCTCGGCCACGAGATCACGCAGCGACTCAAGCGATTCAAGGAAGATGCCAAGCGCGTCCAATGTCGGCTCTATCGCATGCACGCTGACATTGGGCGAAATTTTGGCGATGACCTGGTCGGCCGCGAAGAAAAGACCCTCCTCGGGACGATAAAGCATGGCCTGTTCAAGCGCATGGCCCCCGCCCGTGAGGACCTGGAAGCGCCGCGTGCCGGAGGCCAGCGTGTCGCCATGCTTGATCCGGTGGTAGGTAGGCGGAACGCCGGTGGTGCTGCGCAGATAGTTCTGCCCGCGCCCGAGCACCGACTGGGTGGCTTCGGGGGACAGGCCATGCCGTTCATAGAATTGGAGCTGCCTTTTCTGGCCAAGGTCGGCGGGAACGTATTGCATGGCCAGGCTGTGGAGATATTCGGGCCGGGGCATCGACAGCGGAAGCCGGAATCGCTCATCGAGCCATCCGGCAAGGCCGACGTGATCGGGGTGGAAATGCGTCACCAGCATGGATGACAGACGTTGCCCGCGAAGCGGCCCCTGCAGAAGCGCTTCCCATGTCTGGCGGCACGCATCAGTCCCCAGCCCGGTATCCAGCACCGTCCAGCCATCCCCCGTATCGATCAGGTAGATGTTCACATGGTCCAGCCGGTAGGGCAGGGGCAGCCGAAACCATAGCACCCCCGGCACGACCTCGATGACCTGATTGAAATCAGGTGCCTCACTCCACGGAAATTGTAACATGAATATCCTTTTTTAACTGCATCAACTTCTAACAACCCGTCGCGTGTCTGTCCCGGCGGGTATTCGGGACTGCTCCATTGACGCCGTATCGCGCGGCGCCGCTGTCATGGAGACAGATCATTCCTGTCGTGCCACCGAGGTTCGCGCCAGCAAGAGTAGCGGCACCACGAGCAGGGCCAGGACCAGCATCAATTTGAAATCATCGACATACGCGATGATCTGCGCCTGGCGCGTGACCTCCGCATTGATGAGGCCGGTGCCGAGGATGGAATGCAGATCCCAGATGCGGGATACGTTGCCGGTCTGTAGCGGGCGGTTGAACGCATTGACCTGAGCCGCGATCAGCGCGTGGTTGATCTGGGTGTTTGACGCGAGCAGCGCGCCGGTGATCGAGATGCCGATTGCGCTGCCCATGTTACGCATCAGACTGAATATGCCGGTCGCCTGCGTTCTGATGTCGGCCGGCAGGGTGGTGAAGGCGATGATGTTGATGGGTATGGCCAGCAGGCCGACGCTGATGCCCTGTACGAAGCCGGTCAGCATGATTGTTGGCTGCGCAACATCGGGGGTCCATCGGCTCATTTGCCACAGCGCAAAGGCACCGACCAGGAAGCCGATACCGACCACCATCCTGGCGCTGATCCATCCTATCACCCTGCCGCAGATCCAGGCGGCACACATCAGGCCGGCGCCACGCGCGGCAAGCGTTACACCCGCCGTCACTACCGGGTAGTTCATCAGCGTTTGCATATAGGGCGCCAGCAGCGCCAGCGAGGCATACAGGATCAAGCCCATCATGGCATAGAGCAGGCTGGCGATGGCGAAGTTCCGGTCAGCGAAGATCCGGGGTGAAACGAAAGGCTGCGGGGCGAGAAAGAACTGCACCAGGAACAGGTAGAACGAGACGCCGGCGACGCAGGCCTCGATGATGATTTCGCGGGAATTGAACCAGTCGAGCGTCTCGCCCCGGTCGAGCATAAGCTGGAAGGCGCCGACGGCAATGCTGAGCGTACCGAAACCCAGCCAGTCCAGCTTCACGGAGCGGGTTGAGGGGGTTTCCTGCAGCAGCGCGAGAAGCCCCAGCCCGGTGATGATTCCGAAGGGGAGATTGATGTAGAAGACCCAGCGCCAGCTATAGTTTTCGGTGAGCCAGCCGCCGAGGATCGGCCCGCAGATCGGTCCCATCATCACGCCCATCGTCCACAAGCCCATCGCCTTGGCGCGCTGCTCCGGCGGGTAGAGTTCGAACAGGACGGATTGCGACAGCGGGACCAGGACGGCGCCGAAAAAGCCCTGGACGATGCGGAAGAGGACGAGTTGGCCAAGCGATTCCGCGAGGCCGCAGAACGCCGAGGCGACGGTGAACCCGGCTACCCCGGCGACGAACAGCCGGGTGCGGCCGAAGCGCGCGGCCAGAAACCCGGTTGGCGTGGTCATGATGGCGGCGGCCACGATGTAGCTCGTCAGTACCCAGTTTATCTCGTCCTGGCTCGCCGACACGGTGCCTTGCATGTAGGGCAGGGCGACATTAGCGATCGTGCTGTCGAGCGATTGCATGAGCGTGGCCAGGATCACGCAGACGGTCACCAGCACCCGCTGCATTCCGGTTGAGAGAGGGACCATGGAGGCTGGCGGCATCGCGGAATTATTCATGCGGTTCCGGCTGCCGGGCGAAATTCTTGCAGACCCGACGCAGGACATCGGCCGCGATTTCCAGTTCGGCTCTCGTGATGCCGTGCAGCGTCGCGTCACGGACGCGCCTAGAGGCGTCCTCGACCCGGTCGATGATCGACCGTCCCGCTGCGGTCAGGATGATCGTTTTGGCACGGCGGTCGGAGGCTTCCTCACGACGCTGGATGAGGCCGGCGGCTTCGAGCTCGTCGAGCAGGCGCACGATCGAGGAGCCATCCACGGCCAGGGCGGCGGCAAGGTCTTTCTGGCGCATCGGCGCGGCGGTGCGGGCCAGGTAGATCAACGGCAGCCAGGTGGCTTCCGTCAGCCCGAATGGCTGCAACCGGTGGTCCACCGCGCGGCGCCACTGCCGGGCGGCATGGGCGATCAGGCTACCGAACCTCTCACGGAGCCGCGAGGAATCCTCCTTTCCGGGCGGCGAGGGTGCGTGCAATGAATTCATGGGACCCCAATATATGGCATGCCATCTATTTCGGCAACGCAAAGCCGCGGCCCTCACGGAACCGGCCGGCTTGCCATACCGGACGGTCGGTATTATTGCGTTCGGCGTTAACGAATGTCGCCAAATCGGGCTACGCAGAATAGGAGGTCGTCTTGATCAATCAACCTTATTCCGAATTGCGCGTTGGACAACGCCAGACGTCGCATGGCCGCACGCTCACCGAGACGGATGTGGTCAATTTCTGCATGCTGACGGGCAACTGGCTCGAACTGCATGCCAATGAGGAATTCGCCCGCCATACCCTCTACGGACGCCGCCTGGTTCAGGGCAGCCTTATCTTCAGCATCGGCAATGCGATGCTCCCGTTCGACCCCGAGGTGATCGAAGCGTTCTGGGGCGTGGAAGGGTTGCGCTTCCTGCGGCCGAGCTTCATCGGCGATACGATCTGGGCAACCGCCGAAATCAAGGCCCTGCGCGACCAACGCGACCGCCACGGTGTCGCCACGCTCGACCTGCAAGTGCATAATCAGCGCGGCGAGACGGTGATGCGTTGCGACTTCAGCCTGCTCGTCCGCCGCGTGCGCCTGAAAGCCCCGCCCCCGGCGCCCAGCGCGCCGAAGGCAAAGGCATCCTGAGCTTCCTCATCCTCCCTCCCCAACCATGATCGGCCGGGCCGGCATCATGTTTCACGGAGTCTGCGCACGATGAGTCTTCCGCTTGATGGCATAAAGGTTGTGGATTTAACCCGCGTTCTGGCTGGCCCCTGGTGTGCCATGACGCTGGGGGATCTGGGCGCGGAGGTCTGGAAGATCGAACACCCCGTTACCGGCGACGACACCCGGGGGTTCCGTCCGCCGGAAGTGGGCGGTGAAAGCACGTATTTTTTCTGCACCAACCGCAACAAGCGCAGCGTGGCGGTGGACCTGAAAGCGCCGGAAGGCCAGGCTATCGTCCGCGAACTGGCCCAGCGCGCCGACGTGCTGATCGAGAACATGCGCTTTGGCGCGCTGGAGAGGATGGGGCTTGGGGTCGAGGCGCTGCGCGCGCTCAATCCGGGGCTGATCTACTGCTCGATTTCAGGCTACGGGCGGGACAGCCCGCGCGCGGGCGATCCCGGTTACGACGGCGTCGTGCAGGCGGAAAGCGGGTTGATGTCAGTTACTGGCATGCCGGACGGCGAACCGATGAAGGTTGGCATTGCTCTCACCGACATCGCCTGCGGGATGAACGCCACCCAGGCGATCATGGCCGCCCTGCTGATGCGTGCGCGCACCGGCAAGGGCCAGTTCCTCGACATGGCCTTGCTGGATAGTGGCATCGCCCTGCTGGTCAATCTGGGGAGTGACTATCTCAACGCCGGCGTGACGCCAACCCGGTCCGGCAATATCCACCCAACCGTGGTTCCTTATGGTATCTTTGAGGCCAGCGACGGCCCGTTTTTTCTGGGCTGCGGTAATGACAGGCAATACCGGGCGACCTGCATCCAGGTGCTGGGCCGGCCGGACCTGGTGGAGGATCCACGCTTCCGGTCGAACGCGCAGCGGCAGATTAACCGTGTGGAACTGGAGACGGCGCTGGCGGATATGTTCGCCACGCAACCGATGTCTCACTGGGTTCGCGCGCTGCGGCAGGCGGATGTTCCGACGGCCGAGGTGCGTACCGTTCCGCAAGCGCTTACCGCGCCCGAGGTACTGGAGCGCGGGGGGGTGCAGACGGTCCCTCATCCCACCGCGGGCGAAGTCAGGTTTGTCGCGTCGCCGCTGCGATTTGAAGGCTTGCGGCTTCCGGTTAATGCCCCGCCGTTGCTTGGCGAGGATACGCGCGCCGTGCTGCACGATGTGCTCGGGCGGTCCGACAGTGAGATTGACCGGCTGGCGGCGGCTGGAATTATTGCTGGGTGATACCCGTATTTCAGCACGCGCCACGCCGCCGGCTGGCGGAGGGGGAGCGCGCCCAAATCTTATCCGCGGCCTAGATCTTTCCCTGAGCCAGCTCTTTCCTTGGTTAGAAATAATCAGCGGCGGAGCCCAGTCAGGCTTGCGCCAGCGGAGGAAAATGCCGAGCCTATGGACTGTAGGCATTGGTCCGCGAGGGCCCGCTGCCAGGCGCCGGGCCCGGAACGCAGCGGCTACACACGGAGTTGGCGATGAAATATCTCGATGATTTTGAAGTGGGGCAAATTTTCACTTTCCGGACCTCCCCGCTCACTGAGGCGGAAATCATCGCGTTCGCCGGCGAGTGGGATCCGCAACGCCTGCATACCGACCCCGAATATGCGGCCCGCATTCATGGGGGACTGATCGCGTCCGGCTTTCATACGCTGCTGCTTGTGTTCGCTCCGATCATGCGCGATCTCATGACCGGGGTGGCGAATATTGGCGGCATGGGGTTCGATCGGCTCCGCTGGCTCAAGCCGCTCTATCCAGGCCAGCCGCTCGACGTGCGGATGGAGATGCTGGAGATTCGCCACTCGCGCAGCAAGCCGGATCGCGGCATCATGAGGTACCGGCTGGAGGCCTTCAATCCCGCCGGGGAAGTGGTGCTGAGCCTTGAGACGGCGGCGATGGTGAAGCGGAGGGAATAAACCGGGCGACCGCCAGGGGGCACCGACTCACGGTGATTGCTGGCAGCAGCACAAACCATTTTTATTTTTTAACCTTCAGGAGGAAAACATCGATGTCTAACCGTTATGCCAAGTATACCAAGCTGAAATTCGACTATCCGGCGGACCGCGTATTGCGGATCACCTTCGACCGGCCGGCGACGTTCAACTCAGTCGATGCCGAAACCCATACCCAGATGACCGATATGTGGATCGACATCAACCGCGATCCCGATATCAACGCCGTTCTGGTGACCGGAGCCGGCAAGGCGTTCTCGTCCGGCGGGGATTTCAGCCTTATCGAGCAGATGACCGGGAACTTCGACGAGATCATGAAGACCTGGAAGGAAGCCAAGGATCTCGTTTACAATGTCATCAACTGCAACAAGCCGATTATCTCGGCGATCAATGGGCCGGCGGCGGGCGCGGGCCTCGTGATTGGCATTCTGGCCGACGTATCGATTGCCGGCAAGCGCGCGAGGATCGTGGACGGGCACCCGAGGCTTGGCGTCGCGGCAGGGGATTGCGCGGCGATCATCTGGCCGTTGCTGTGCGGCATGGCGAAAGCGAAATACTACCTGATGACCTGTAAGCCGATCTCCGGCGAGGAGGCCGAGCGCATTGGCATGGTATCGCTCTGCGTTGAGGACGATGAGCTGCAGAAGATCGCGCTCGACACCGCGGTTGAACTGGCGAATGGCGCGCAAAGCGCGATCCGGTGGACCAAGTATTCGCTGAACAACTGGCTGCGGCATGCCGGGCCGATCTTTGACGCCTCAACGGCGCTGGAGATGCTGGGCTTCATGGGCGAGGATGTGAAAGAGGGCGTGCGGTCCCACCGGGAGAAGCGGGCACCGAATTTCCGCAAGGACTGCCCGATCTGAGATCAAGACTGGAATAGGGATGCGGCGCCCGGGGGAAGACGCCCGGGCGCCGGGATTTCTTGGCCGCGGCCGCGAGATGTGCGCGCCAACGGGCGGCGCGGAGCGGTGCCAGTGGCGTTCTTGACCATTTTCGAACGGATAGTAGAATTCGGCTGGACAGAAGCCCATAAATCTTAAAAGGCGGGAGGCGTGAATGGCGGTGGAAGAAAAAGTTCAATTCGGATTTTCGCAATCCGATCTGCGCAGTCAGGAAACGGTTTTTGCGCCGGGACTTTTCAAGGACAAGGTTGTCGTGGTGACTGGCGCGGGCAGCGGGTTGGGACGGGCGATCGCCGTGCTGTTCGCACGGCTTGGCGCGTCGCTGGCCATCTGCGGGCGCAACATGGAGAAGCTGGACAGCGCCGCTTCCTTCCTTCGGGAATTTGGCACCGAGGTATTGGCCGAGCAATTGACGATCCGCGACCCGGTGCAGGTCTCCGCGTTTATAGACAAGGTTCACGAACATTTCGGCCGGCTGGACGTTCTTGTGAACAACGCCGGTGGGCAGTTCCCGCAGGCGGCGCTGGATTATTCCGCGAAGGGCTGGAACGCGGTTATTGACACCAACCTGAACGGTACATGGTGGATGATGCAGGCGGCCGCTAAGAAATGGGTCGCAAAAAACCAGCCAGGGAACATCGTCAGCATCGTGGCGGAAATCTGGCGCGGGCTGCCGGGCATTGCCCATACCTGCGCGGCGCGGGCCGGCGTGATCTATTTATCGAAGTCCGTGGCGGTGGAATGGGCGCCCTATCACATCAGGGTCAACTGCGTGGCGCCGGGGTGTTGCGAAAGCACCGGGTTTGCCAATTACCCTCCCGAAGGCGCGGCGACGTTTCATAACGCGAACCCGATGCGGCGCGCGGGCGATGAATGGGATATAGCCGAAGCGGTAGTGTACGTCGCGGCGCCATCTGGCAAGTTCATTACTGGCGAGGTGCTGAACATTGATGGCGGCCAGCAGATGTGGGGCGATGCATGGCCCGCCGGCCGGCCTGATTATTTCAAGCTCGATTGAAGGCCAGCGGCGCCGGCCTGACAGATATCGCCGCCCGGCTGCCGCGCCGGCTAAGCGGCTTGGCAGGCGCAGCCGTCTGGCGGACGGCTGCGCTTTCCTACGGTGTGGTCAACCGCCGCGGCACTTGATCATGCGCAGCGGCGTATAAACCAGAACGAGGCTGCCATCCTGCTTGATCACGCGATTACGGGTGCGGACCAAGCCGCGGCCTGGACGGCTGGCCGAAAGCCTTGCCTCGGTCACTTCAACGTCGACAAGGATCGTGTCGCCGGCGAATAGCGGTCCTTCGATTTTCAGGTTCATTTCCAGAAAGGCGAAGCCCGTATGCTGCATCGTGGCATGCACCAGAAGGCCCTCGGCGAAGGTGTAGCCCAGGGCGCCGGGTGCAACGCGTCCCTTGATATCGCTTTCTTTGGCCAGGAATTCGAGATTGGTGAACAGCACCTCCGTCATCCCCGTGCAGTTCACGAAGTTCACGATATCGGGCTCGGTCACCGTGCGGCCTATCGTGCGGAAGCGGCGTCCCACCGGGAGATCCTCGAAATACAATCCCATACCCAGACAGGGCAAATCATCCGTTGAAGCCATATGGTTATTTACTCCGTTTTTCCCATTACGTCCCGCGCGACGATGTTGCGCTGGATCTGGTTGGTTCCTTCGATGATCTGCACCACTTTCGCGTCGCGGAAATAGCGGTTGATCGGGTATTCGTTGGAAATGCCGGCGGCGCCGAAAATCTGCACTGCATCGGTCGCGACCTTCATCGCGACATCGCTGGCGAAGCATTTGGCGGAGGCGGCGAGCGGGGCAAGTTCGGTGCCGGACTTGCCGGCATCCGCAGCCGCCGCTGCGGCATAGGTAAGCTGCCGCGCCGCTTGAATCTGGATCGCCATGTCGGCGATCATCCAGCGGATGCCTTGATAATCCACCACGTTTTTGCCGAACGCCCGCCGTTCCCGGGCGAAAGCGATGGCATGTTCCATCGCGCCTTGCGCCAGCCCGACAGCGCGCGCGGCGATGATGGGCCGCGAGCGATTCAGCGCCTCCATGACCGAGCGGAAGCCGCCGGCGCCGCCGCCCAGCAGGTTTTCCCGCGGCAGCCTCACGTCATCGAAGAACAGCGCCGAGGAGGGTACGCCACGGGCGCCCAACTTTTCCTCCTTACGTCCGATACGAAAGCCCGGCCGGTCACGCTCGACGATGAAGAAATTAACCTCGCCGCGCCCATCCGGCTGCTCAAGCCGTGCGCCCACGAGAACGAAATCCGAAACGGCCGCGTTGGTGCACCAGATTTTGCCACCGTTCAGCACGAAGCCGTCGCCGTCCGGGCGCGCGCGGGTGCGTATGCCGGCTACGTCCGAGCCGGATTGTGGCTCGGTGAGTGAAAAGGCCGCTCGCTTCGCGCCGCTGGCCAGGCTTGGCAGCAGACGTGCCTTCTGCTCCGGCGTGCCGCCGGCCAGGATCGTCCCCAGCGGCACCCATTGCACGACCAGCAGGTAGGCCGTGTTATAGCAGACGCGGCCAAGTTCTTCGACTGCGAGGCAACTGGACAGCAAGCTGCCGGAGCCCCCCTGGTCCGCCGGATAAGGCAGCGTGAACAGCCCTACCTCGCGCAGCAGGTCGAACATGTCCTGCGGATATTCGCCAGTTGCGTCGATCTCGGCGGCTCGTGCCGCCACACGCTCCCGTGCAATGCGACGTACGAGATTGCGCAGATCCTCTTGTTCGGGACTCAATGCAAAGGACACGCAACCTCCTAAAACGGTGGTATGTGAGGCGCCCACCGACCTTTTAAAAACTTTCCGCTAGCCTGTAGGGCTGATGCGGTTTTGTCAAGAAGGCGGGAATCGATCTCGAGGTGATTGCGGGAAGTTTATCTAAAGACGGTTTTAAGCTTAAGGCCAGGAACGGCGCGGGAACGGGACGGGGTGGCCAAGAGGCCACCCCGCTTCGCCTCAATTAGAACCGCCCTTGCGTCCGGCTTCCGCGGCGCGCTCGCGGTCGTTGGCGAAATTGCCGCCACTGTGCTGGCCACCCTTGTGGCCGGCTTCCGCGGCGCGCTCGCGGTCGTTGGCGAAATTGCCGCCACTGTGCTGGCCACCCTTGTGGCCGGCCTCCGCGGCGCGCTCGCGGTCGTTGGCAAAATTGCCAGGATTTGAATTGTGTTTCTCAGTCATTCGGCAACTCCTTTATCACATCGACGCGACGTGTGTTCACGCCGGCTGGATACGATTTTATCCAGTTGCCGCCAGTTCGTTGTTGATGGCTGAGATTGCAACCCTCGGCATAAGGATGATTCAGACGTTTAATCCGACTATAATGAGTAGGAGAATTCAGGGCATTTGGAAAATAAAAAATCTTGCCGGTGGCTCAGTTTTGCTTAATTCCCAAGTTTCTTTTTCCGCGTTTCCTTTCCAGCGTTTCCACGTTTGATTACGGCCGAGTAACACGCAAATTCGAGAGCTGGAAAAAATGCAGATGCCGAAGACTTGGAAAATTTACCGATAATCCGATGTAATTTTCATGTTCAGAGCGAGCGCTGGCAGCCGCTCATTTTTGGACCGTAATTTCGTGGAGGTTGTCAGATCGCCTTTGGGAAAACGCCCTGAGTCAGCTCATACAAGGCCACGGCGCCGGCCGCGGAAACATTCAGGCTCTCCATTCCGCCCGGCATGGCAAGTCCGGCGATTTCATCGCAGGTTTCCCGTGTCAGCCGACGCAATCCTTCGTCTTCGCTACCCAGGACCAGCGCCACGCGCCGTCCGGCAAGAGCGGCACCGCTTAACCGGCTGGGCGC
>JAJYAF010000418.1 GCA_021779655.1 Pseudomonadota bacterium | reverse complement strand
CATACTCCGGAGGGGTGCAGGAAGGGTAGGGGGTTGCTTGGGGGACAGTCGCGCGCCGGCGTACGGCTTGGTGTGTCTCGGGGTTAATCTGCGGCGGCAAGCCGTCCGAAGGGTTGTTGGGGGTTGTGGGGAGGGGTGCCCACAAGAGGAAAAAGAAAATCAACGAATACCTATTGCCTCTACCGTGCGGCCGTGGCAAAAGAAGAGGCGAAATAGACACGGAGAATCCTTATGGCCCACAAACTCGCCCAGCAGGCCTTCCCGCGCGACGCCGACGGGCTCGTGGCCCTCCATTTTGAGGTCGCTGTGACCTTTGGGGAGGGACTCCGAAGACTCGGCGCAGCACTCGAACTGACCTTCGGAAAGGACGCCGCGCACGCAGCAATGCGCGCGCTTCTTGTCGAGACTAAATGTCTGGTCAGTCCCGAGACGCGACGCATTGATCTCTTCAACCGCATTGGTTGGCGGGAGTTTCTGGACACGGAGGAGTGGCGGTCCATCGATCTTGTTGAGGCGACTGTGTTGTGGCGCCAGGGATCCGAGTACGCCGGCCAAGGTATCGCTCCGCGTGAACCCGATGGCCGCTCCGACTCGCTTGAGGATCGGGAGGCCCGGGTGAGGGCGCTCATCGCGAAGGGCAGTATAGGCCTGGATTGCGCATCAGCTTTGTTAGGAAACAAGTACGATTTCATATGGGAGGGCGTTGCTTCCCGCTCCATCATCGACTTCGGCGGCGTGCTGACGATTGAGGGCCTGCAGCTACTATCTGGCCTACCCATTGCTGTCGTACGCAATGCCGTCAGCATAGGAGATTTGAATCCGGATGAAGCCGGCAGCATTGCGGCAGAAGAAGCGCGTCGGTGGCTCATGCGGCGGCGCGAGTTTTGCCCCTCACGTTGGGTCAATATGGCCGATGACCAGTGGCCTTTCGACCCGACGAAGGTCAGTAGTCCAAATGAAAAAGGAATGATATGGGTGCCTCAATCTGCGGAAGGGCAGGCCTTCACTCCTGAGCACGTCGTGCGATCGGCGCGTAGCGGCCCCAGGATTAGTATCACGATCGGTGAAAAAGGGAAGGAAGCGCAGTGCCATGACTACTACGAGGCGCTGATCGAGCTCGCAAAAATGGATGTCCCGCGTTGGCGACGGCGCAACAGCGCTGGGAATTGGGGGATCGTGCGCGCCCGTGGCGCCTGGGTTGCGGTCAGCAAGGAAGAGATCGACCAGCAGATTGCCGAGAAGCTGGCGGAGCTATCCCGATAATGTTCGGTCCAGTCACTCATCACGCGGCAGTTCGCATGCAGCAGCGCGCGATTTGCCTCGACGCAGTAGACATGCTTCTCGAGTTCGGTTCTGCTGAGCGTTGCCGCGGCGCCGATAGATTCTTCTTCGACCGCGCGGCTCGCCGCGATGTCGCTGAATCGCTCGATGAGCTAAGCCTGCGCGGATACGAAAGGTTCCTTAACGCTTATGCCGTCGTGGCGGACGATGGCTCTCTTGTCACCGTAGGGTGGCGTGCCCGGCGTCTGCGTCGACCCTGAGTAGCGTGTCGTACAACGCCTAGAAGGAGGTCTGGATATGAAGGCTCTGATCATCAGGGATCCCTGGATTGGCTTGATCCTCTCTGGCAGAAAAATCTGGGAGATGCGGACGACACCGACTCGATACCGCGGAAGAATCGGCCTGATCCGGAAAGGAAGCGGTATGGTTGTCGGAATCGCCGACCTGGTCGACAGCATGTCTCGCCTTGACGCCAGCGAGCTTGCAGCATCGCGCGATCGCCATCGAATACCGACCGAACTGGACCATGACGTCATCCAATCCGGGTGGTTGCATCCCTGGGTGCTGCGCAACGTCTGTCAGTTGCCGCGACCTGTCGTCGCAGGTCAGAAGCCAGGCCAAGTGATCTGGGTACCGCTATCGCTCGTGGCTATTCGTGCCATAGAGGAGCAATGCCGGTCGTTGTAGCCGGCGCAATAAGAGAACGACTCCGCAACATAAAGGAACAAACTCAAATGGCAATGACACGAGAGAAATTTGTCTCCCGTATATCTGAGCTTATCGACAATAGCGACAATTCGCAAACAGAGATAGCAAAGGACATTGGGTATAAGAATTCAAATATAATGACGATGTTTAAGAGAGGAACGACTCGAATTCCCCCGGATAAGGTGGTTCCCCTCGCTTTTGCGCTAGGGCAGGATCCGGGACTGATGCTTCGCGACTGGTTCGAAGCCTACATGCCGAACGTGATGCAGGATATTGATGCATATCTGGTTCCCAAACTCGCGCGAGCTTCCGGATCGGCCTAGGGTGGTCGCCATAGCTGCCTGGGCCGCCACCACGCGAGTGGGATGCATGCGGGCGAGCTACCCGAGGCGGAAGATCTCGCCTGCTGGCTGGCCGCCTGAGCAGGGATCAGGTGCGGAGGCCGGCGTCCGGCGGCAACGATGCCAGCGGCTGGTATCGCGCGCGGGTTGGTGGGGCGGCCGCGTGCCGAATGAGACCGATACCGACCGCCGTTGGCCTATTCCTCATGGGTCAACACCAACGGCGGTCGGTATGACTCAGAACCACTGCGCCTTGTCCACCACGTTCCGCAGCTGTCCCCCCGCTGCGAACGCCCGCACGTTGCCCAGCAGAATCCCGAACCGCCGCTCGTCCAGTTCCGGCCCGTAGCCCGCCGTGTGCGGCGTGAGCAGCACGCCCGGCAGAGTCCACAGCGGATGCGCCGCCGGCAGCGGTTCGGTCTCGAACACATCCAGCCCCGCGCCCGCGATCTCCCCGGCCCGCAGCGCCGCCACCAGATCGTCCAACCGCGTCGTCCGCCCCCGCCCGATATTGATGAAGAACGCGCCGCGCTTCATGCGCCGGAACCGCGCGCGGTCCATGAACCCCTCGGTCGCCGGCGTGTGCGGCACCGTCAGGATCACGAAATCCGCCTGGCCGAGCAGCCCGTCCAGCGCCCCGGCCGGATGCAGTTCCGCCACGCCCGGCGGGCGGTCGGCGCGGCGCGCGTCGGTGGCGATCACGCGCACGCCGAACGCCGCCAGCAGCCGCGCCGCCTCGGCGCCGATCCCACCCAGGCCGACGATCAGCGCGGTTGCCGCCGGCAGGTGGATCACCCCGGTATCCAGCGGGCGCGGGCGCCATGTCCGTTGCGCCTGCAACGGCAGGTAGGTGTGGAAATCGCGCGCGAAGGCC
>JAJYAF010000417.1 GCA_021779655.1 Pseudomonadota bacterium | reverse complement strand
CCGCGGGCGGCGGCTCCGCCGTGAAAATTTTCGATATTCTTATCGTCGGCGGCGGCAGCGCGGGCATCTCCACCGCGGCCAGCCTGCTCAAGCGCCGCCCGGGGCTTGGCATCGCCATCGTCGAGCCCGCCGATACGCATTATTATCAGCCCGGCTGGACCCTGGTTGGAGCGGGGGTGTTTTCACCCGAGGTAACCCGACGGCCGATGGCGGATGTCATCCCCAACGGTGTGGAATGGATCAAGCAGGCGGCAAGCGGCTTTCTGCCGGATGAGAACCGGGTTGTCCTTGCCGATGGCAGCACCCTCGCCTACCGGGTGCTGGTCGTGGCGATTGGCATCCGCCTCGCCTGGGAGGCCATTCCCGGCCTTGCCGAGACGCTGGGACGCAACGGCGTTACGTCCAATTACCGCTACGATCTCGCCCCGTACACCAACCTGCTCGCCGGGGAGCTTACCTCCGGCCGTGCCATCTTCACCCAGCCGCCCATGCCCATCAAATGCGCGGGCGCCCCGCAAAAGGCGATGTATCTGAGCTGCGACCGCTGGCGCCGCGCGGGCGGCCTCAAGGATATCGCCGTTGAATTCAATACCGCCGCGCCGGTGCTGTTCGGCGTGGCGGCCTATGTTCCGGCGCTCATGACCTATGTCGAGCGCTACGGCATCCAGCTCAATCTCGAGACGAAGCTGGTCACGGTGGATGGACCGGCGCGGCAGGCGGTTTTCGAGCGCAAGACCGCCGGAGGCGGCACGGAAACCGTTGAGCGCGAATTCACCATGCTGCACGCCGTGCCGCCGCAAGTGGCGCCGGATTGCGTGCGGTTGAGCAAGCTCGCCGCGCCCGCTGGCTTCGCCGCCGTGGACGAGGCGACGCTGCAAAACCCGGATTATCCCAATATCTTCGCGCTCGGGGATGTGTGTGCCGCCTCCAACGCCAAAACCGCCGCCGCCGCCCGGCAGCAGGCGCCGGTGGTCGCGGTGAACGCGCTCGCCGCGCTCGACGGCAAGCCGATGCAGGCGGTCTATACCGGCTATGGCAGTTGCCCGCTGACCGTGGAGCGCGGGAAGATCGTGCTCGCCGAATTCGGCTATGGCGGCAAGCTGATGCCAACTTTCCCTCGCTGGCTGCTGGAGGGCACCCGGCCCACCCGCGCCGCCTGGTTCCTCAAAGACCGCCTCCTGCCCTTCGTCTATTGGCGCTGCATGCTGAAGGCCCGGGAATGGCTGGCCGAGCCGAGGCCGCTCACGCCCGCGCAGGGCTGAAGACATGACGCTAGACCTGACGCAGTATCTGCTGGGCGCGCTCAGCGGCATGCTGGTGGGCTACACGCTGGGGCTGGTGGGCGGCGGGGGTTCGATTCTGGCCGTGCCGCTGATGGTCTATCTGGTGGGTGTTCCCAACCCCCATATCGCCATCGGCACCAGCGCCCTCGCGGTGGCGGCCAACGCCGCGACCGGCCTGCTGCACCACGCCAGGGCCAACACCGTGAAATGGCGCCTTGGCCTGCTCTACGCCGCGGGGGGCGTCGTCGGGGCTATCGGAGGCTCCTCGCTCGGCAAGGAGGTCGACGGCCAGAAGCTGCTCTTCCTGTTCGCGCTGCTGATGATCGGCATCGGCATCCTCATGCTTCGCCATCGTAACCACGAAGGGGTGAAGGGCGCGCAAGGCAGCTGGGAAAACGCGCCGAAGGTGCTGGGCTTCGGTTTTGGCACCGGTATTCTCTCCGGGTTCTTCGGCATTGGCGGCGGGTTCCTCATCGTCCCCGGTCTCATCGCCGCCACCCGCATGCCCATGCTCAACGCGGTCGGCACCTCGCTGGTGGCGGTCACCGCCTTCGGTCTCACCACCGCGTCGAACTACGCCGTATCGGGGCTGGTGGACTGGGGCCTCGCTTTGGTTTTCATCCTGGGCGGTCTGCTGGGCGGCATGCTGGGCGCTTCCTCCGCCCGGCGTCTGGCCGCGAGCCGTGGGCGGCTGACTATGGTGTTCGCGGGGCTGATCTTCACGGTCGCGCTCTATATGCTCTGGCGCAGCGGCGCCGCCCTCCTCCACCACGCCTAACGGCCGCGTGCGAATCAAAAGCTCATATCAGCCTGCCGCGACCAGTTTTTGGTAAGCATGGACATATCCTTCGCGGAAACTTTGGCGGTTCTGCTCGATCCAAGCCGCGATCTGCCCCGGGCCTGGCATGGGGACGTCCGGCCTGCCGAGGAAAATCTTGGAATTCGCGAAGCCGAAGCGGGCATAGAGTTCTGGTGTAAAATGCATGCCCGAAATGCCAATATAGCGCGCTTGGCAGGCAGCCGTCATGACCCGCGCAAGCCCTGCCACGCAGCAAGCGACCCAGCGAGAAGCATCCTGGCTCGTGTATTCACAAACATATCCAAATTCACGGTAAAGGTCACGGATCGCCTGATTATCGCGAGCATGATAAGGAGAATCCTTCACCAGATCCCAATAGCGCTCCCTAAACGGTTTTTGTGCAAGCCATGAACGCCGGGTAAGCGCCGCCCCCCAATTCTCGTGCATCTGCACAAGCTCGGAGACGCGAGCCCTCTGTTGCTTTCTGCTCGCCCATAAATCGCCATAGGCGGCGACGTAACCGAGCTTTGGTTCCCGCTCCGCCACTTCGAGAAGTTTCGAGATCAAAAACAGATAATGCGGCCCTAGAACCAGATCATCCTCGAGAAGAAGCACGCTCTCGCGTCCCAATGTTTCAAAAACATGGGATTCCGCGCGTCGATAATTTCCGGCGATTCCGAGATTGTCTCGGGAAACGAATTTTGACACGCGAAGCCGCTTACGCCTATCCGGCGTGAAAAACCTGTCGAACGCGGCGAGGCAGGCTTCGATCCGCGCGTCCCGCCTCAGGCTTTGTTGAGCAAATCGATCCCATCCGCCATCCTGGAACAATAAAATTTCGTCATCGCCACGCAATTGCGGGATGAGCGATGCCAAGACCTTCTTCAAATAACCAGGGCGGTCGAAACTTAAGATGGCAATCGTCAGCGGTTTGCGGCGAGGTTCCGAGTGCCGGGACCGCGAACGAGGGAGATAGTTGATCCCCGCCCTGGCAAGTACGACGAATGTCCAGTAGCGCTGCCACGCCGCCCACACGCCAAAGTTGATATGGTTCATCATTTTTGCAAAACGACATTTCCCGGACAGGCGGCTGACTTTCCCTGATAAAGGGCAGGATAGCGAG
>JAJYAF010000416.1 GCA_021779655.1 Pseudomonadota bacterium | reverse complement strand
CAGAAAATGCGCGATGCATGGCTCTGGGGCATCGGCGGCGGCCATATCGACCTGCAAAAAGTCAATATCACCAGCGAGCTGGTGGGACGGCGCTTTTCCCAACGCTGACCGTGCCAGAACCCTCACCCGGCTGAAAACCATGCTCCGGAAAACCGGAGCATGGCCGTGGCTATTCCTCATATCGGGAACGGCAGGCTCTCGCGCGCGGTCGTTTCAGGTTAACGCGACCATGCGTCAGCCTGAAACGTGAATCGCCCGCCAAGATATTGATTCTGGAACATGATTTCCGTTTCAAGTTGAATCACTCGGCGATTCAGCTTGAAGCGATTACACTTTAGACTTTTTATTAAGATCATCCTGCAAAAAAAGCCGCCAGCTCTGATCAGGATTAGCGCATGGCGAGGCTAAAGGGGACGAGGGGCAAGAATATGCGGCCCGTTGTCGTCAAAAAGGAAGAGGTTATCGCCGAGTCCCGGCATGGGGGCGCGTGGAAGGTGGCTTATGCCGATTTCGTAACGGCAATGATGGCATTTTTCCTGCTGATGTGGCTGATCAACGCCACCACGGTCGCACAGCGGATCGGACTTGCCGATTATTTCAGCCAGGCCAATGTCCTAAACCGCGGCGCTTCGGGCGAGGGCAAACCCTTCGGCGGCAGCGACCCTTTCGATACCGGAGCGCTCGCCTCCAATCTCGGCACCGTGCAGATCATGCCCGGCAGGCATCAGCCGCAAAGCATCCATCCGCCCCTGCCCCATCCGCAGTCGCGCCAACCCGCTACCGGCCAGGCGCCTGCCGCAACACCCGCCTCCGCCCCGTCCACAGGCGGCCAGCCGGCGCAGGCCGCGCAAACCGGGCCGGCGGGACCAGCCCGCCAGAACGCCCAGGAGGCGGCCTTCCGTAGCGCGGCCGCGCAAATGCGGAGCGTGATCGATTCAGACAAGGCCGTTTCCGCCTACGCGGGACAAATTTCCATTTCCACGACGCCGCAGGGAATCAAGATCCAGATCATCGATTCCCGTAACCAGCCGATGTTCGCCGTGGGATCCGCCGCCCTGGCGCCGAACGCCTACGCTATTCTGGGTAAAATTGCGCCTATTCTCGCCAGGCTCGGCCATCCTATCAGCATCGCCGGCTATACGGATGCCAGGCCTTACGCCGCCCCTTCCCAGAACAACTGGCTGCTTTCGGTGGAACGGGCGGACGCGACACGCGCCGCACTGGTCGGCGCCGGACTGCCGGAGAGCGATCTCGCCCAGGTTGCGGGCTATGCCGACCGGCAGCTCCTGCATCCGGAGGACCCGCTCGCCGATTCCAACCGCCGCATTACCATCACCATCGCCAAGGATGAGGCGGCGGCCTTTGGCCCCACGCAATAGCGCCGCAGTTCCATGCTGAGCATCGCCGGTATCGTATTTCTGCTGGCCTGCGTCTTTGGGACCTATGTTGTCACAGGCGGCGCCATTGGCCCGCTTCTTGGTTCCATGCCGTTCGAACTCATCACCATCGGGGGCGCGGCCATCGGCGTGCTGGTTGCCGGCAACTCGCTCCACGAGGTCAAACATACACTCGGCGGCATCAAGAAGATCCTCAAGGGCAGCGCATATCATAAATCGGATTATGTCGATCTGCTGAGCCTGCTTTTCTTTCTCGTCAAGCTCGCCTCAACCAAAGGAGCGATGGCGCTCGAACAGCATATCGAAAACGCGGCCGAAAGCCCGGTTTTCCAGCACTTCCCGAAAATCCTGGCCAACAGGCAGGCAACCTGCATGGTCTGCGATTACCTGCGCATGGTGGGCATGAATGCCGACGATCCGCTGCAAATCGAAGATCTGATGGCCCGCGAGCTGAAAAAAACCCTGAACGAAGAACTGCACCCCGCCCATGCCCTGCAAACCATGGCGGATGGACTCCCTGCGCTTGGCATCGTCGCCGCGGTGCTCGGCGTGATCAAGACCATGGCCCATATCGCCCAACCGCCCGCCGTGCTCGGCGAAATGATCGGCGAGGCGCTCACCGGCACTTTTCTAGGTGTACTGCTGGCTTATGGGGTCGTTGGCCCCTTCTCCGTACGTCTCCAGGCGGTGGTTATGGAAGATGCCAAATATTATGAGGTCATTCGCGCCGTGCTCGTCGCGCATCTGCACGGCAATGCGCCGCCGGTAAGTGTGGAAACGGGCAGGAAAATGGTTCCGAACCAATATATGCCAAACTTCCAGGAGCTGGAAGAAACGTTGCAGACGCTGACCATCCCTGCATAAACTCCGGCAAATCTCCGCCGCGCCCCGCTGCGCGGCGCGACAGTTCCGCCAAGGCGCGACCTCAAAGCTTCTCGATGACGTCTTCCGGGCGCAGCAGCACCACCGGAATCTCGCGCCCGGTTTGCTTCGGGTAATCGGCAAAAGGCGGATAAATCGCGGTCATCTTGGTGAACAGCCGGCCGCGCTCGGGCTCGGGCACGATTTCCGCGGTGCCCGTATATTTCACCTCCGCGACCTGGAACTTAACCTTCGGATCGGCTTGCAGCCTCAGGACCCAGCCGGGATCCGTCGGCGCCCCCTCATTAGACGCCACGACAATGAAGTTTTCGCCATCCTTGCCGTAGATCAACGGCACAAGCAGCGGCTGGCCGGTTTCGCGGCCGATTGTGTGCAGGATCAGACAGGGGGTCCGCTGGCTCCCTTGCGGCGTGAAATCCACCAGATGGCCGAGTTTTCCGCCGGTTTTCAAATAGGCGTCGAGATGGCGGTTCATCCAGTCCGGGCCGCCGGCTTTGAAGCTCTCGGTCATTACTGCCTCCGTGTGGATCTCAGTTTCCGGGAAGGTTGCGCCGGATTGCGGACTGCAACCTGATTACTCAGCGCTGAATTTGTAGACGGTTATCTGGCGATATTCCTCCCCGGGCAGCAACACCGCGCTCGGAAAGTTCGGCTGGTTCGGCGCATCGGGGAAATTCTGCGCCTCCATCGCGAAACCCGAGGATTGCCGGAACGCGATTCCCCCGCGTCCGGCGATGCCACCGGTGAGGCTGTTGCCGGAATAAAGCTGCAAGCCGGGCTGCGTGGTGTAAATTTCCAGAATCCGGCCGCTGCGCGGCGAGTGGGCCCGGGCGGCGAATTGCGGCCCTTTCCCCGGCGTCTTGTCCAGGACGAAGCAATGGTCATAGCCCTGGCCAAGCAGAAGCTGCGGATCGGCCAGGCGAATT
>JAJYAF010000415.1 GCA_021779655.1 Pseudomonadota bacterium | reverse complement strand
CGCCGGGGGGCCGTCCGCCATTTCCAGCTCGCAGGCGGCGGCGCGCATCAACGCGCGCAGCACCGGATCGATCCGCGATAGCGGCCAGTTCTCCGGCAATGCATCGGAGAGCAGGGAATCCAGCCGGTCCTGCTGCTGTGCCGCCGCGCGCACGATGCGGGCGAAAAGCGCAACCTCCACCTGCCCGTGACGGCCCTCCTCCAACCCGCCCAGGCCGGGAATATCGCCGAAGCGGTAGCGCACGAACTGGTCGATCACGGTTTCCGCGCTCTGCCCGCTTTGCTCGCTCTGGAACAGCGCCTGCACGGCGGCCACGCGGGAGAGCGTGCGGGCGCGCTTACGGGGCCGGAGGTTGGCCGCGCCGCTCATGTGGCTTCCAGCATGCGGGCCAGGAGGATTTGTTTCAGGCAGGCAACCGCCGCCTCGGCGCCCTTGTTCGGGCCGGTCTCGCGTGAGCGGGCCTGCGCCTGCGCCAGCGTGTCCACCGTGAGCAGGGCGGTGCCAAGACAGATGCCGAATTGCAGGGCGACCTGCATCAGCCCGTTCATGGCACTATCGCAAATGAATTCGTAATGATCGGTTTCTCCCCGCACGACGCAGCCCAGCGCGACATAGCCGTCGAAATGGCGGCTGCCGCGCAGCGCGATGCGCAATGCCTGCGGCAGTTCATAGGCGCCGGCCACATCGATACGCTCAACCAGCGCCGTGGCCTGGGCAAGAATCGATTCCGCCGCCCTGGTCATCCCGTCCACGACATCGCGGTAGTACGGGGCGCGGATAAGCAGGATTCGGGGCGGCTCGCCCGGCAGCGCCGGCGCGACCGGTGTTTCCGCGTCGGCCGTGCTCACCACGCCACCCCGGATTCCGCCGGGAGTTCGATCCGCCGCTGCTCGACGATGTTGATCCCATAGCCATCGAGCCCGACGATGGTGCGTTCATGATTGGAAAGCAGGATCATGTTCTTGACGCCGAGATCGAGCAGGATCTGCGCGCCGATACCGTAATCGCGCAAGGCCGGCTCCGGCCGCGCCTGTTGCAGCATCTGCCGCAGCCGCTCGGAAACCGCATTCGGGCGGTGCTCGCGAATCAGCACCACCACGCCGCGCTTTTCCCGCGCGATCAGGTTGATGGCGCCATGCAGGCTGGCAAGATGGCTGTCGCCGCTGAAATCGGCGATGCTATCCACGGCGTGCATCCGCACCAACACGGGCTCCGGCCCGGCAATGTCGCCCATGACAAAGGCGATATGTTCCACCTGATCGACCAGGCTGCGATAGGCGATGATCCGGACATGATTGCCGCGAGGGGTGACGTGCATTCCCTGCTCCACGCGCCGGATGAGCTTTTCGGTGCGGCGGCGATAGGCAATGAGATCGGCGATGGTGCCGAGCTTGAGGTTATGGCGCTGCGCGAAACCGACGAGATCGGGCAGCCGTGCCATGCTGCCGTCATCGTTCATGATTTCGCAGATCACGCCAGCGGGAATAAGCCCGGCCAGCCGGGCGATATCCACCGCGGCCTCGGTATGGCCGGCGCGCACCAGCGTGCCGCCGTCGCGCGCCATCAGCGGGAAGACATGCCCGGGGGTGACGATATCATCCCGGCCGGTTTCCGAATTGATCGCAACCGAAATGGTGCGGGCGCGATCGGCGGCGGAAATGCCGGTGGACACGCCTTCTTTTGCCTCGATGGAGACGGTGAAGGCGGTTTCGTGGCGCGAGCCGTTGGCCTGGCTCATCAACGGCAGGCCCAGCGCCTCGCAGCGGCTGCGGGTCATGGCAAGGCAGATCAGCCCGCGGGCATGTTTCGCCATGAAATTCACGGCATCGGGGGTAGCGAACTGCGCCGGAATGACCAGATCGCCCTCGTTTTCCCGGTCCTCGTCGTCGACGAGAATAAAGATGCGGCCGGCCCGCGCCTCCTCGACGATTTCGGCGGCTGACGAAATATACTCGTGCAGACCCGCCGATTTGAGGGTCGATTTCAGCCCGTCCATGGGCAAGTCTCCTTCGTAGAGAGGGATCGCGTTCCGTTCATTTCCTACAAGGCTTTCAGCCAGGCTGAAAGTTCCGCAGCCGGGCGACGTAGCGCGCCAGCATATCGATCTCGATATTGACGTTTTCGCCCACGCCAAGCGCCGCGAAGCTGGTATGCGTCGCGGTATGCGGGATGATGTTCACACCGAAAATAGCGCCGTCGGTATCATCCTGCACCTCGTTCACCGTAAGCGAAACACCGTCGACCGCAATGCTGCCTTTCGCGGCGATATAAGGCGAGAGCGCCGGAGGCACGCGGAAGCGCCAGCGCGTGGAGCCGTTCTCCGGCATGGCGGCGATGGCCTTCGCAATGCCATCGACATGGCCGGAGACCAGGTGCCCGCCCAGTTCGTCGCCGAGCCTGAGCGAGGCTTCGAGATTGATCAGGCTGCCCGGCCGCCAGCCGCCCAGGGTGGTGCGCGAGAGCGTCTCCCCGGAGACCTCCACCACGAAATGATCCGCCCCGCGCTCTATCACGGTAAGGCAGCAGCCGGAGCAGGCAATGGAGGCGCCGAGGGTGATTTCGCCAGTCGCGGCCCAGAGCGGATTGTTCTCGGGCACGGCGATGGTGAAGCGGGCATCCCTGCCCTGCCCGATCGCAACCGCCTCACGCAAGGTGCCCACACCGCTGATCAATCCGGTAAACATCAGGAAACCGCTCTGAACGTGCTCAAGATATCCTCGCCCCATTGCTCGCGGGCGAGCGGGATGAAGCGCGGCATATCGCTCAGCGATGCCACCCCGAAACCCTGCGCGGCCGGCCAGCCATCGCCGCCGATAATACCCGGCGCGTGAAACCAGGCCAGCCTGTCCACCAGATGGTCGCGCAGCAGCCCCGCCGCAAGCGTGCCTCCGCCCTCGGCCAGGATCCGCGTAAGCCCGGCTTTGGCAAGCGCCGCGAGCGCGGCCTTGAGGTCGATCCCGGCATCGGCGCCAGGCACCTCGATCAGCCGCGCCCCGGCCTCTGCCAGGGCGCGTTTGCGCGCCGGGTCGGCATGGTCGCGGTGCAGCAGCCAGAGCGGTTGCAGCGCTGCGCCGCGGACCAGCCGGGACATCAGCGGCGTGCGCAGATGGCTGTCCACGACGATGCGCACCAGCGGCGCCGAACGGAAGCCGGGAATCCGGCAGGTGAGTTCCGGATCGTCCGCGAGCACGGTGCCCACGCCGACCATGACCGCAT
>JAJYAF010000414.1 GCA_021779655.1 Pseudomonadota bacterium | reverse complement strand
AAGCTGTGTTGTTCCCGCAACCAGGGCAACCGTGAAAACCATCATCAGCATGGCGGGTTCGGCAAGCGAGGCGATCATCGCCTCGCGGCTGGCGCCGAGGCCCCCGAAGGCGGTGCCCGCATCCAGCGCCGCAAGCATCTGGACAAAGCGCGCACTTCCCAGAAGGGCGACGATGACGATCAGGTCGCCCGACCATGAAAACAGCAGATTGGTGCCGAAACTCGGCACCAGTGAGGCGGCCACCCAGGTCGCGGCGAAAATCAGGTAGGGTGCGACCCTGAACAGCCAGGATGAATCCGTTGCGACGATTGCATCCTTGATGATGAGTTTCGTAAGGTCCCGATAGGGTTGCAACAATGGCGGCCCGGCGCGGCGCTGTATCCGGGCCTTCACCTTCCGGATGAAGCCGGTGAGCAGCGGCGCCAGTGCGAGCATCAGCGCCATTTCACAAAGCTGCAGAAAGAATTGGATAATCAGCTCCATAGCGCCACCCAGACAAGCAGGGCGATTAGCACCATGAACACGAAGCCGAGATAGCGCCGGATCGTGAAATATTGTAGTCGGTTCGCACGGTCCGCGACCCGGCCGATGGCTGAGAGTAATGGCGCGTAGAGGGCCGACCATGCGGGATCGCGCCAATGCGAATCAAAGCGTGCAGGCGCCATCGCCCCGGGCGGTGGCATCACGACGTGATCATCCGCCTGGAACACGCCCTTGGCGAACACTCGCCGGATTGGCTGTGCGAAGCCGGAGGGAGAATATTGCGAGTTGATCGAGGCGGAGGGAGAGGAATCGTCTTCCAGCCCCGCGTAGCCGCAGCCCCAGAACGGAGCGCGGCGTATGCTATGCGAGCCGTAACGGTGCAGCGCCAGTACGGCGAGACCACCGCTTATGGCAATGAACAGGAAGATCAGCAAAGGGTCATAGGAGCTGCGGCTGGACGAGACGGGAATGATGGCAAGCCACGCCAGACCTTTCTGCCCCGGCATATGCGCGCCCAGCAGAGATTGTGTCACCGGCGCGAAAATGTCGACGACAAAGCCAGGCAGCAGGCCGGCTGCCAGGCAAAGCAGCGCGAGGCAGCTCATCACGATGTACGAGAAGGCATCGGTCTCGGAAGCCTGTGCAGCGCCCTGGCTGCGCGGTTTGCCGAGATAGGCAAGCCCGTAAAACCGGACGAAGCATGCGGCCGCCAGGCTCGCGGCCAGCGCCAGGAGCGCGCCTACCGCCGGCACGGCAAGCTTCAATCCCAGTTGCGGCATGGCCGGGCTGAGCAGAATGGCCTGAAGGATCAGCCATTCCGAGGCGAACCCGTTCAACGGCGGCAGCGATGAAATGGCCATCGCCGCGATAAGCATCGGCACCGCGCTCACCTTCATGCGATGAATCAGGCCGCCGAGCCGGGAGAGCAGGCGGGAGTGCGCGGCATGCTGAACTGCGCCTGCTCCAAGAAACAGCGTGGTTTTGAAGAGCGCGTGGTTTAAGGCATGGAATAGTGCGGCGGCAAAGGCCAGGGCCGAGGCCGCGAGAAGACCATCCGCCTTGAACGCTAGCGCCAGGCCGAGTCCGACAAAAATCAGGCCAATATTCTCGATCGTGCTGTAGGCGAGGATGGTTTTGATGTCTTCTTCCATCATGGCGTAGAGCACGCCGAGAACAGCAGTGATGCCACCGGCCAGCAGCACGGTCAGACCCCACCACCAGGCGGCGGGACCGGCTAGATCGAAGACGATGCGGATGAAGGCATACACGGCAACCTTCGTCATCACCCCGCTCATCAGCGCGGAAACATGGCTAGGCGCAGCCGGATGCGCCCGAGGCAACCAGACATGCAGCGGAATCAGCCCCGCCTTTGACCCGGCGCCGATCAGGGCGAGAATCATTACGCCAGCGCCGATCCAAGGCGGCGGGCGACCCGTGCGCATGGCGGCGAAGCCGTAATCGATTGGAGCGCCGGATGCGGGACCGAAGGCAAGCAGACCGAAGGCCAGCAATAGCGCGATCGTCCCGGCGCTTGCCATCAGCAGATACACGATGCCGGCGGCGCGTGTTTCGGCCTCTTGATGATGCGCCATCACCAGAGCCCAGGAAACCAGCGACATGAATTCCCAGAAGATCAGAAAGTCATAGGCATTCGCGGCGATGAGCACGAGATTCATCGTCGCCAGAAAAACTGGATAGAAGGGCAGAACACGCCCAAGCTCACGTGAAGGCTCGGATTCATGCCGGCCGTAGCCCAGCGCGTAAAGACTGGTCGCGGCGCCGCCCAGGTTGATGATGATCAGGAAGGGAAGGGAGAGTGCATCGGTACAAAATTTCATGCCCTGCCAGGGCAGGCCAAGCGGCAGCGCCAGCGAAGATTGGGTCGCGCCTGCACTTGCGATCTGAACCAGCGACGCCCCGAGGGCTGCTGCCGCGACCACGGCCGAGCCGCCATAGACGATCGTTCCGGTCGATTTATTGCCACCGCAAAACGCGCCCAGCCCGCCCAGCGCAATCCACGCCAGTACGCAGAGGAGAATGAGAGCTGTCATGGCCCGCTGTTCTTAAGCCGTACACCGCGGCCGCCGGACGCATCCGAAACATCCCCTGGTCGAAGCAGGACGATTCCCGCGCGGTCCAGCGCTTCTAGCAATTTCACCAGGGAATCGACATTGCTGCGAATAATCCCGTCGCTTCCCTCCATTCGCTGAATCGTGGGAACGGAGAGGCCCGAGATCTCCGCAAGCTCTTTCTGATCGATGCCAAGAAGGGCTCTGGCAGCCTTGAGCTGGCCTGATGTAATCATGTTTCAAACATCATAAAACATATATAAGACTTCTAAATCCGTCGGTAAAAATTGATATATGCTATTTTTTCATTACGGCATTGCTGGATTGGAATTGGCGACACCTTGGGGAGCTTCCATAAAATATCGGATTTGCGCGGCTTCTGCCGCCGAGCTGCCAATCGACTTTCCCTAATGCAGCTTCTCCGGTTTGATCTGGCTCAAGGTTTGTTGGTGAAAGCTTCGCTACAAACCTCGCATCGGCGCAGGATTGCGTTGCTAGCGCGGAGCGTCTCGAATGAAGCAGCGGAACCAGCCAACCCAACCGATAAAGCAGGGCCGTCGCCGCTGGGGGCGGGCGCAGCTCGATGAAATCGGTGACCCTTATAGAGCGAGCGAAAAACCGCATGAGCCGGCGGTTTGTCCGCAATGCGGCGCGCTGTTTCAGGAGGGC
>JAJYAF010000413.1 GCA_021779655.1 Pseudomonadota bacterium | reverse complement strand
ATGCCCTCGTCGTGCTGGATGGAGAGCACGACCGAACTGGCCCCCACCGGGACCCCGTCCATATACTTCAACGTCACCTGGCTTTTCGCGTCCGGCTGCAACCCGGCGACACGCGGATCGCCCAGGCGGCGCAGTTCGGAGATGCGGCGCAGAATGAGGTGCGAATAATAGATCGGCGCCGGCATCAGCGCCTCCGTCTCGGTGCAGGCATAGCCGAACATGATGCCCTGATCGCCCGCGCCTTCATCCTTGTTGCCCGAGGCATCCACGCCGACGGCGATATCCGCCGATTGCGCGTGCAGATGCACCGCGATCTCGGCGTTGCGCCACGAAAAGCCCGGCTGGTCGTAACCGATATCCCGCACCGCCATGCGCGCAAGCTCGCCGAGATGCTCCGCCGTCATGGCCGGCCCGCGCACTTCCCCCGCCAGGATGATCCGGTTGGTTGTCACCAGGGTTTCGCAGGCGACCCGCGCATGCGGGTCGGCGGCCAGATACGCATCCACCACCGTATCGGAAATCCGGTCGGCCACCTTATCCGGGTGACCTTCCGACACGGATTCGGAGGTAAACAGGAATTCACCTTTATCGCGCATTTCATTCTTCCATAAAAACGCCTGCCGAAGGACCGCCCGGAAAACCGAAAAAACCGGCAACGCCGCATGACGGAATTGCGCCATAGGGTCAAGCCCGCCGGCGGGGCGCGGCTAAATGCCCAGAACGTCCCGCATGCCGTAGCGTCCGGGCGGGCGGGCGGCCAGCCATAGCGCCCCGCGCACCGCGCCGGCGGCGAAATTCCGCCGGTCGAACGCATGGTGCGTGAGCGTGATCTGCTCGTGGGGAGCGGTGAACAACACGCTGTGGCTGCCCACGATCTGCCCGCCGCGCAGCGCGGCGATGCCGATCTCGCCCTCCTTGCGCGGGCCGGTATGCCCGCTCCGGCCGGCGACCATCACGGCATCCAGGGCCTGCCCGCGCCCGGCGGCAACCGCGCGCCCAAGTTCCAGAGCCGTGCCCGAAGGCGCATCCACCTTCTGGCGGTGGTGCATTTCAACAATCTCCGCGTCATAACCCGCTGCCGGCAGGGCCGCGGCCATGCGCTCGGCCAAGGCGAAAACGAGATTGACGCCGGGGGAAAAATTCGGCGCGGCCAGCACCGGAATGGCCGCCGCGGCTTCCGTCACCGCCGCCTCGTCGGCTTGGGAAAGCCCGGTGGTACCGAGTACCCAGGGCTTGGCCGCCGCGCGCATCGCCCGCGCATGCGCGATGACCGTGCCGGCATGGGTGAAATCGATGACGAGATCGGCGGCGGCGGCAAGCGCCGCGATATCGGGAAACAGCCGGACGCCCTGGGCATCGCCGCTGCGGCTGATGCCGCCCACCAGCGAGGCGCCGGCCGCCGCCACCTCCTCGGCCAGCATCCGCCCCATGCGGCCGGAAATTCCGGCGATCCCGATCTGGATGCTCATCGCGCGCGCCTCCGCCGGCTCCCCGCTGTCCCGAGCGGACCGTGCCGCCCTACATGCCGCCCGGATAATTCGGGCCGCCGGCGCCTTCCGGCACCACCCAGTTGATGTTCTGCGTCGGGTCCTTGATATCGCAGGTTTTGCAATGCACGCAGTTCTGCGCGTTGATCTGCAATTGCGGCCTGCCTTCCTCCGCGCCGATGATTTCATATACCGCGGCCGGACAATAGCGGGTCTCCGGGCTGCGGTATTCGTTCCAGTTCACGGAGATCGCCTTGGCCGGGTCCAGCAGCGTGAGATGCGCCGGCTGGTTCTCTTCATGGTTCGTATTCGAGAGGAAAACCGAGGAAAGCCGGTCGAAGGTCAGCTTGCCGTCGGGCTTCGGATAGTCGATCGGTTTTGCCTCGCTGGCTTTTTCCAGCGTGTCGTAATCGTTGTGGTTTTTTAATGTCCACGGCATCCGGCCCTTGAACACATAGGCCTCCAGCCCGGCATTGATCAGCCCGCCATACAAGCCGAATTTGGCGAAGCCCGGCCGGATGTTGCGGGCCGCGCGCAATTCCGGCCACACCCAGCTCTGCTCGAGCATTTCCGGATAAGCGGTCACCTCGTCCGGCCTGCCCCCGGCAAGCGCGCCGGCGATGGCCTCCGCCGCCACCATGCCGGATTTCATCGCGGTATGGCTGCCCTTGATTTTCGGCACGTTCAGCGTGCCGGCGGCGCAGCCGATCAGCACGCCGCCGGGGAAGCTGAGCTTGGGCAGCGACTGGAAGCCGCCCTCGTTCAGCGCCCGCGCGCCATAGGCGATCCGCTTGGCGCCTTCAAAATACGGGGTGATCGCCGGATGCGTCTTGAAGCGCTGCATTTCCTGAAACGGCGAAAGATAGGGGTTGCGGTAGTCGAGGCCGACGACAAAGCTGTAAGCCAGCAGATTTTCCCCAAGGAAATACATGGCCGAGCCGCCATAAACATTGGCCGTGAGCGGCCAGCCGATGGTGTGAATGGCAAGCCCCTTCTTGAACTGCTCGGGCTTGATCTCCCAGAGTTCCTTGATGCCGATCGCGTAGGTCTGCGGATCGCTCTTGGCGTTGAGATCGAAGGTTTTCATCAGCTGCTTGGAGAGCGAGCCACGACAGCCTTCGGCAAAAACCGTGTAGGTTGCCCGCAATTCCATGCCGCGCTGAAAATTGCCGGTGGGCTTGCCGTCCTTGCCGATACCCATATCGCCGGTCGCCACGCCGACGACCCGGCCGTTCTCGATCAATGTCTCGGCCGCGGCGAAACCGGGATAGATCTCCACGCCCGCCTCTTCCGCCTGCTGGCCCAGCCAGCGAACCACGTTGACCAGCGAGACGATGTAGTTCCCCGAATTATGCATGGTGTTCGGCGTGATCGGGGATTTGAACGCCCGGGTTCGGGTCAGGAACAAGAACCGGTCTTCCACAACCGGCGTCGCCAGCGGAATCAAGCCGGGGTCACAGTCGGGGAACAGTTCCTTGAGCGCGCGCGGCTCCAGCACCGCGCCGGAGAGCGTATGGGCGCCGACCTCGCCCGCCTTCTCCACCACGCAAACCGAAATTTCCGGGTTCAACTGCTTGAGCCGGATGGCGGCCGACAACCCTGCCGGTCCCGCGCCCACGACAAGCACATCGAACTCCATGCTCTCGCGCGGGCCAAGCTGCTCTGACATCCATCCTGCTCCTGAATTATTTTTACGTGGCGGAACTATACGAAGGCCGCCGCCCTTGCGTAAAGTG
>JAJYAF010000412.1 GCA_021779655.1 Pseudomonadota bacterium | reverse complement strand
TGACAGCATCCCTATCGCGCAGGAGAAAATCATGGCAGCCTGATCAAAACGGACACTTCCACCGGAGCAAACCTCCAACACCGCCTGTCAGATGAAGTCGTAAGTTATACAGATCCCGCGATCTCGCAATTCGCCGCGCAGGAACGCGACCGGATGCTGCCGCAGCGTCAGGCCCACATGCGTATAGTCTTCCACCACCTCGCGACCATCGGTCATCGGCACGATCGTCACCGGCGGCTCGACGAGTTCCGGCTGCGGCATGCGCTCGGTGTCAGCCACAGCAAACAGCGGCAACACATGGTCCCGAAGCCCTCGGATCGCCCAAAGCGCCTCGCGCCGATCAAGGCGCAACCCCCGAAAGGCATCGGCCTCGGCCAGCCGTTGAAGGGCAGCCATTGAAACCCGCGTGCGGCGTCGCATGCCGTCGATGGAACGGTAAGGACTGTCACCACGCGCCGCCGCGATCTCAGCTGCGTGCGCGTTCGACAGCCCCTTCACCAACCGTAGCCCCAAGCGGACCGCCAGGAACCGACCGCGCCCCGGCTCCAAGGTGCAATCCCACCGGCTCTGGTTGACGCAGACGGGTCTGACCTCGACCCCATGCGCCTGCGCATCACGCACGATCTGCGCCGGGGCGTAGAAGCCCATCGGCTGCGCGTTCAACAGCGCGCAGCAAAACACGTCCGGATGGTGGCATTTCATCCAGGAGCTGGCATAGGCGATCAGCGCGAAGGACGCCGCGTGGCTTTCGGGAAAGCCGTAACTGCCAAAGCCCTCGATCTGCGAAACCGTCTGGTCGGCGAATTCGCGGCTGTAGTGACGTTCGACCATACCGGCGATCAGCTTCTCCTTGAAATGCGAAATGCCGCCGGTGACCTTGAACGTCGCCATGGAACGCCGCAGCTGATCCGGTTCGTCTGGGGTAAAGCCGGCGCAGACGATCGCGATCTGCATAGCCTGTTCCTGAAACAGCGGCACGCCGAGCGTTTTGCCCAGCACGCGCTCAAGCTCTGGCGTCGGGAACACCGGCTTCTCCTTGCCTTCCCGCCGCCGGAGATAGGGATGGACCATATCGCCCTGGATCGGCCCCGGACGGATGATCGCCACCTCGATCACCAGGTCATAGAACGTCTTTGGCTTCAGCCGCGGCAACATCGCCATCTGCGCGCGGCTCTCGATCTGGAATACCCCGATGGTGTCCGCCTTCCGGATCATCGCGTAGGTTTCGGGATCTTCAGGGGGCACATTCGCAAGGTCGATCCGCTTGCCGCGATGCTCCGCCAGGAGGTCGAATGCCCTGCGCATGCAGCCGAGCATGCCGAGACCCAGCACATCCACCTTCATCCAGCGCAGGATGTCGATATCGTCCTTGTCCCATTCGATGACCTGACGATCCTGCATGGCAGCCGGCTCGATCGGCACCAGATCGTCCAGACGGTCGCGGGTCAGCACAAACCCGCCCGGGTGCTGCGAGAGGTGGCGGGGGAACCCGATCAGCTCCTGCGCCAGTTCGAGTGTCAGCCGCAGTCGCCGATCCGCCAGATTGAGGTTGAGCTCGCCGGCGCGGTCTTCATCGATGCCATCCCTCGACCACCCCCATAGCTGAGATGAGAGCGCACTCGTCACGTCTTCCGGCAACCCCAGCGCCTTTCCCACCTCGCGCAGAGCCCCCTTGGCGCGATACCGGATCACTGTCGCGCAAAGCGCGGCACGATCGCGGCCGTACCGCTCGTAGATCCATTGAATGACCTCTTCCCGGCGCTCATGCTCGAAATCCACGTCGATGTCGGGCGGCTCCTTGCGTGCTGCCGAGACGAACCGTTCGAAAAGCAGGCCGGACCGCACGGGATCGATGCTGGTGATCCCGAGCACGTAGCAGACGGCGCTGTTCGCGGCACTGCCGCGCCCTTGGCACAGGATTCCCTTCGACCGCGCGAAGCGCACGATGCTGTTCACCGTGAGGAAATACGGGGCGTAGGAGAGTTCTGCGATCAGCTGCAGTTCGTGCCGAAGTTGCCGCCCCACATCCTCCGGAAGCCCCTCCGGATAACGCCGCGGCGCGCTCTCCTGCACCAGCTTCTCCAGCGTCTGCTGGGGCGTCAGGGAGGGGTCCTCGACCTCCTCCGGATACTGGTAGCAGAGATGGTCGAGCGAAAACTTGCACCGCTCGACGATTTCCAGGGACCGGCCGATGGCTTCTGGGTGACGTGCAAACAGCCGCGCCATTTCCGCTGGGGATTTCAGGCTCCGATCGAAACTGCGTTCACGCCGAAAGCCCGCCTGGTCGATCGTGCAGCCCTCGCGGATGCAGGTGAGGACATCCTGGAGCACTCGCCGCTGCTGGGCGTGGTACAGCACATCACCGGTCGCGACGGTTGGCACGCGCGCAGCCTGCGCCATGTCAGCCAGTAGCCGCAGCCGGGCCGCATCACCGGGCCGCCGACGCAAACTGAGGGCCATGTAGCCACGGTCCGGAAACTCGGCCCGCATCTGCCGCAGTGACGCCACGAGGGCGGCGTCGGGGGCGTCCGGTAGAAGGACGGTCAGCAGGCCGTCACCATGCTCGGCGAGATCGCGCCACCGCAGCTCGCAGCCACCTTTTCCTGCGCGGCCCTTGCCGATCGACAGCAGACGGCAGAGGCGGGCGTATCCGCCCCGACCCATCGGGTAGACCAGGACCGGCAGATCGTCTTTCAGATCGAGGCGGCACCCGACCACCAGCCGGATGCCGGCTTCCGAGGCGCGCTGATGCGCGCGGGCAACGCCGGCGAGCGTGTTCCGATCCGTGAGGCCGATCGCCGGCAGTCCGAGAAACTTGGCCTGCGCCATCAGCTCTTCGACGTGCGAAGCCCCGCGGAGAAACGAGTAATTGGATGTGACCTGCAGTTCGGCATATCCGCTCACGGCTTCTCGGGCTCCATGCCGGCCTTGGGATGGTGGCTCGCACTCGGTGCAACCACGTCCGGCCCTTTCAGGATGAGAAACCCGCACCGCTGCAGATGCTCGACGAGATGCGCGGCCGTGATTTCGGCCATCAGGCTGTTCGCCTGCGGAAATGGCCGCCGGCCGTTGAAGCGTAGCGCGAAGGACAGTGCTTCTGCGATTTCCTGATGTGTGGCGGGGCGAAGCTCGGCGTGGTCTGTCATGGGGCGTCCGGGGAAAGGTGTTCAGAAAAATCCGTGGAGGAACCAGCGAAGATCGCCGGTGGCAGGGTCGACGGCATC
>JAJYAF010000411.1 GCA_021779655.1 Pseudomonadota bacterium | reverse complement strand
CGGCGTGATCAGCAGTACCTCGGGGATTTCCAGCCGCTCGATTTGCATCAGCGATGCGCCCCGTCGGCGATCTCGCGCAGGATCCGCCCGAGTTCCGTGGCGCCGATCAGCGCGGCGCGCTGCCGTAACATGTCGGTGTCGATATACCCCATGCGGAAGGCCACCTCCTCCGGGCATCCCACCAGCTGGCCCTGCCGGGTCTGGATGGTCTGCACGAAGGTTGCCGCCTGCAACAGCGATTCCGGCGTGCCGGCATCGAGCCAGGCCGTGCCCCGCCCGAGCCGCTCCACGTGCAGCGTGCCCGCTTCCAGATAGATATTGTTCAGATCGGTGATTTCCAGTTCGCCGCGCGCGGAGGGGCGGATGGTTCGGGCCAGCGCGCTGATCCGGGCATCGTAGAAATAGAGCCCGGTGACCGCCCAGTTGGAATCCGGCCGGCCGGGCTTTTCGACAATGCGTCGCGCCTTGCCATCCGCCCCGAAGCCGATGACGCCATAGCGTTCCGGGTCCCGCACCTGATAGGCGAACACGGTGGCCCCTTCGCGCCGCGCGGCGGCCTCGCGCAGCAGCGCCGAAAGATGGTCGCCATGGATCAGGTTGTCGCCCAGCACGAGCGCGCAGCCTTCACCGTCGATCCATTCCTCGCCGATCAGAAAGGCCTGCGCCAGGCCGTCCGGCCTGGGCTGCTCGGCATAGGCGATGCGCACGCCGAGATGGGCGCCGTCGTGGAACAGCCGCTGGTAGAGCGGCAGGTCCTCGGGCGTGGAAATGATCAGCACCTCGCGGATGCCCGCCAGCAGCAGCGTGGAAAGCGGATAATACACCATGGGCTTGTCGAAAACGGGCAGCAGCTGCTTGGAAACCGCGAGTGTCGCCGGATGCAGCCGCGTCCCGGCACCGCCGGCCAGGATGATTCCCTTGCGGATCACGCCGCTTCCCCTTGCCCGGCTCCCCCTTGCCCGGCGCCGAGCCGCTCGCCGCGATACCGGGCGCGTCGGATTTCCTCCCACCAGTCCCGATGGGCGAGATACCAGTCGATCGTGGCATCCAGGCCCCGCGTGAAATCATGGGCGGCGCGCCAGTCCAAAGCCTGGCCGGCGGCGCGCGGATCGATCTCGTAGCGCCTGTCATGCCCCGGCCGGTCGGAGACCAAGCGGATCAGCCGCTCGCGCGGGCCGTCGCGGCTGGGCAGCCTGGCATCCAGGATGGCGCAAATCTGCCGCGCCACGTCGAGATTGCGGCGTGGCTGGGAAGCGCCGATGCAATAGGTCTGTCCCGGCACGCCGCGTTCCACTACTTTCAGCAGCGCCTCCGCATGGTCCTCGACATAAAGCCAGTCGCGAATATTGCCGCCATCGCCATAGACCGGCAACGGCAGCTCCAGCAGCGCGTTGATCAGCACCAGCGGGATGAATTTCTCGGGGAACTGCCAGGGGCCGTAATTGTTGCAGGTGTTGGAGACGATGACCGGCAGCCCGTAGCTGTGCATCCAGGCGCGCGCCAGATGATCGGCGGCGGCCTTGCTGGCGGAATAGGGGCTGCGCGGATCATAGCGGGTGGTTTCATCGAAGTCGGGATCGTCGGGCTCGAGCGAGCCGAATACCTCGTCGGTGGAGACGTGGTGGAAGCGGAATTGCTCCCGCCGGTGGGCAGGCAGGCCAGCATAATATTCCCGCGCCGCTTCCAGCAGGGCGAAGCTGCCCAGAATATTCGTCCGCACGAACAGGGCGGGGCCGTCGATCGATCGATCGACATGCGTTTCAGCGGCCAGATGCATCACCGCGTCCGGCTGGAAGCGCTGGAAGCAGGCGCGCACCGCCGCGCCGTCGGTAATGTCGGCGCGGAAAAATGCGTAGCGCGGATGCCGGGCCGCTTCCGCCAGCGCCGCTTCCGAGGCGGCATAGGTTATCTTGTCGATGTTCAGAATCTCGTGGCCGGTCATCGCGAGAGCGCGGCGGATGACGGCCGATCCGATGAATCCCAAGCCGCCGGTCACCAGTATCTTCATTCGTTCCCGTCTGTCTTAACTGCCCCAGCGCCGCAGTTTAGGCAAAGCGCCGCGCCGCCGCAACGCATGGTTGCCAGCAGAAAAAAGTCCCCGGCGTTCAAAACAGATCGGAAAGATGCCGCTCATGCCCGGTATCGATGGAAACCTCGGTGCTCATGCCGGCGCGCAAGGGCAGGTCGGCCGGGCCGGAAACGATTTTCACCCGCACCGGTATGCGCTGCACCACCTTCACCCAGTTGCCGGAAGAATTCTGCGCCGGCAGCACGGAGAATTCCGAGCCGCTATTGGGCGCGATGCTTTCCACGACGCCCTGCCAGACCCTGCCCGGATAGGTGTCCACGGTCACGCGTACCTTCTGCCCGGGCCGCACCCAGGTGAGATCGCTCTCCTTGGGTTGCGCCGTGACCCAGACATCGGTGTCGGAGACCAGGCCGAAGGCGGCGGTTCCGGCGGGAAGGAACATGCCCGGCTGCAACTGCTCCACCTGCGAGACATAGCCGGAATAGGGGGCCACGACCACGCTATCTTTCTGTAAAAGCAGGGCGTTGTGCAGGTCGGCGAGCGCGGCGCGATATTGAGGCGTATTGGTCACGTCGATATCCGGATTATCGTTCAGTTTCGCGAGCTGCACACCGGCCTGCTGTTCCAGGTCGGTCAGCCGGTCCTGGTCGGCCTGCAGCGTATACCGGGCATCATCCAGCGTGGCCTGGGTAACCCCGCCTACCTTGATCACGGCCTCGTAGCGGTGAAGGTCGGTCTGGTCCTTCTCGACCATGACCTGCTGGAGCTTGATGTCGGCGAGCGCCTGCCGATAGCCGCGCTTGGCGGCGTTTATCTCCTGCACGGTCTGGTCGAGTTGCGCCTTCGCCGCTTGCACCGCGATCCGGTGGGCGTTCTGGCCGATCCTGAACAACACCTGGTTGGCCTGGACGTGCTGGTTGTCGCGCACGTCCACGGTGTCCACCAGGCCGGAGGTATCGGTGGAAAGCGAGACCTTGGCGGCATCCACGTAGGAAAGCGCTCCCGCCAGCGCGAAAGGCGCGCCGCGCATCCTGATCTCGGTTGGCGGAGCCGAGCAGAAAGTCCCGACAACGCTGCCGGCGTTGGTGCTGGCCCGCAAGGGTGTGCTGGCGAGTCTCGCGTACAGCTTCAGGCTCGTGCACGGCAACTGGTGGCGGGTGGCCGGCGCGTACCTGGTCGGCTCGGCGGTGATGTTGA
>JAJYAF010000021.1 GCA_021779655.1 Pseudomonadota bacterium | reverse complement strand
TTCCGCTGGGTGCAGGACCTGCTGGAAATCCTGGAAAACTCGGCGGCGCTGGACGAGTTTCTGGAGAACACGAAGCTGGAACTCTACCAGGACCAGGTGTTCTGCTTCACGCCGAAGGGCCAGCTCATCCAGCTGCCGCGCGGCGCCACTTCCGTGGATTTCGCTTACGCCGTGCATTCGCAGATTGGCGATACCTGCGTGGGCGCGCGCATCAACGGCCGGCTGATGCCGCTGCGTTACGAGTTGCAGAATGGCGACCAGGTGGAAATTCTAACCGCGCGCGGCGGCACGCCCTCGCCGGCCTGGGAGCGTTTCGTCGTCACCGGCAAGGCGCGGGCGCGTATTCGCCGGTTCCTGACCCAGCAGTTGCGCGAGCAGCATCGCGACCAGGGCAAATCGGAGCTGGCCAAAGCGTTCCGGCAGGAGGGGTTGGACGGCTCGGAGAAAATCCTGGAGCCGGTGGCCAAGGCGCTGAAGCAGGCGACGCTCGACGATCTTTACGTCGCGGTCGCCACCGGGACGATCGGCCCGAAGGAGGTGGTGAATGCCGCCTACCCGGAGCTGCGCGCGGCGCGTGGGCCGCGCATGGTTCCGGGTTTCATGAGCGGCGCGCTTTCGGCGCGCTCGCCGCGCAATGCGGCGGCCAAGGCCGAGACCGGCATGCCGCTCACCGGCCTGGTCACGGGGATGGATATTCATTACGCCGGCTGCTGCCATCCGGTGCCGGGCGACAGGATCGTGGGTATCGTCGCTACCGGCAAGGGGGTCACGGTGCATGCGCAGGACTGCACGCAGCTTGAAACCTTCGCGAACACGCCGGAACGCTTCATCGACGTGGACTGGGACTACGCCGTGCTTGGCCGCCCGCGGGCTAATCCGAATACCGGCCGCTTCGCCGGGCGCTTCACCGGGCGCATCAGCGTGATCGCCGCGAACACGCCTGCTTCGCTGGCCAATATCGCCAATGCCGCCGCCAAGCAGGAAGGGGCGATCTCGAACCTGAAGGTGGTGCAGCGGCAGCAGGATTTCTTCGAGGCGCTGGTGGACGTGGAAGTACGCGATCTGCGCCATCTCAACCAGGTGATTGCCGGGCTGCGGGGCGCGCCCGGTATTGCCCAGGTGGAACGCCAACGGAGCTGAAATCAGCGGAGCTGAACCGGTGGCACCAGTTCAAGGGAGGTTCGGGAGTTGACCGTTTTTGTGGTCATGGGGGTTTCGGGCGCGGGCAAGACGACAGTCGCCAGAAGCCTGGCGGAGCGCCTGAATTGCGTGTTTCAGGAGGGGGACGATCTGCATCCGCCGGAGAATGTCACGAAAATGGCGGCGGGGATTCCCTTGACCGATGCCGACCGCGAACCGTGGCTGCAAAAAATCAGGGCCTGGATCGCATCCCGGCTCGGGGAAGGCGGTTGCGCGGTGATAAGCTGCTCGGTCTTGAAGAAAGCCTATCGCGATGAAATTATACCGGACAAGCGGCAGGTGTTGCTGGTTTACCTTGAAGGCGCGCCGGAGCTGATGCGCGGCCGGATGGCGCGGCGCAAGGGCCATTTCATGCCGTCCGCGCTGCTTGAGAGCCAGTTCGCAACGCTGGAGCCGCCGGGCGCGGATGAAGCGCCGATCGTGATCGCGGCGGATGCGCCGCTGGCCCGCCAGATTGACCGGATCATCACCGAAGCCGCATCGAGAGGGTGCGTCGGAACCCGGGATTCCGGCCGGGCGCGGCCCGACCCGCTTTCTCTCGACCCGCCATGAAGTCCAAGGGCGGAAACCTATCTTGCGTTCCCATGCGGCCTTATCCCGAACCCGCCTGCGTGCCATGATCGTGTCATGATTCTCGGCATCGGCTCCGATCTTTGCGACATCCGCCGCATCGAAAAATCCCTGCAACGCTTCGGCGAGCGATTTACCCTTCGCGTGTTCTCCGAGGCCGAGCGCGCCCGGGCGGAGCGCCGCGTGCATGGCCGCGCGGCGACTTATGCCAAGCGCTTCGCGGCGAAGGAGGCTTGCGCCAAGGCGCTGGGCACCGGGTTCAGACGCGGGGTGTTCATGTCCGACCTGCGGGTGATCAACCTGCCCGGCGGCCAGCCGAGCCTTTCGCTGCATGGCGGCGCGGCGGCGCGGCTTTTGGCGATGACACCGGCGGGCTACCGTGCCCATGTCAGCCTGTCGCTGACCGATGAATACCCTTATGCCTATGCGAGCGTGATCATTTCGGCGGAGAAAATGACCTCCGATGGTTGAGCGCGACTGAAAAGAACAATCGGAATTGCGAATCCATTATTAGTGAAACTAACTAATAGTTAAGGAAGGCGCGAAGGAGAGTATCGCATGACCGCTTCCGGTGAGATGCATTTTTACGAACCCCGAAACGGACACGGGCTGAAGCACGACCCGTTCAATGCCATCGTCGGCCCGCGACCGATCGGCTGGGTTTCAACGAAGGGAGCGGATGGCAGCGTCAATCTCGCGCCCTACAGTTTTTTCAACGCCTTCAATTATGAGCCGCCGATTTTGGGGTTTTCCAGCATTGGCGCCAAGCACAGCCTGCGCCATGCGCGGGAAACCGGGGAATTCGTGTGGAATCTCGTGACCGAGGCCAATGCGGAGGCGATGAACGCCACTTCCGCCAATGTGCCCCACGGGGTGAACGAATTCACGCTGGCGGGGCTGGAGCAGGCACCTTCGCGCCTGGTGGCTCCGCCGCGCGTTAAGCGGAGTCCGGTGAATTTCGAGTGCAAGGTAAGCGAGATCGTGCAGATCAAATCCCATACCGGCGTGCCGGCGCAGTCCTGGCTGGTGCTGGGCGAGGTGATCGGCGTGCATATCGATTCCCGCCTGTTGCCGGACGGCATTTTCGATACCTTCCACGCCGGCATCATCCTGCGTGCCGGCGGACCTTCCGCCTATGCGCGGATCAGGCCTGAATCGCGCTTCGACATGAACCGGCCGCCGTGAGCGGACTTGAGGCCACGCCGTCCGCAAGCGGGGTGGCACTGGCGGGCGATTCCCGGTTCAGGTGCCAGCCTGGATCGGCCATTTGTTTCATGCTTCTATGGGGGCATGCCGAAGCCCACCGAGCTGATTTTCGCTCTGAAAGCCTTCGCCAGCGCGATGATCGCCTTCGCCATCGCGCTTTGGCTCGGGCTCGACAATCCGTATTGGGCGATGGCAACGGTCTATATCGTCGCGCAGCCTTTCACCGGCACGGTGCGCTCCAAGGCGCTGTACCGGTTTTGCGGCACGATCCTGGGCGGCGCCGCCGCCGTCGCGATGGTCCCGAACCTTGTCAACGCGCCGGTTCTGCTCACCCTGGCGCTGGCCTGCTGGGTGGCGGTATGCCTCTATCTGTCGCTGATGCAGCGCTCCGCGCGCTCCTATACTTTCATGCTGGCGAGCTACACCGCCGGCATCATCGTGTTTCCCTCCATCGCGATGCCGGATGAGGTTTTCCACATCGCACTCGCCCGTGTCGAGGAAATCTCGCTCGGGATCGGCTGCATGTCGGTTGTCGGCTCGGTGCTGTTTCCTCTTCCGCTCGGGCCGGTATTGGCGGCCCGGATCAGGGCCTGGACCAAGCCCGCCGCGGATTGGCTGGCCGCCGCGCTTTCGGGACAGCAGGAGGAAAGGGCAGCGAAGGCGGCGCGGGCGCGCCTGGCCGCCGAAGCGGTGGATATCGACATGACGATGACGCAACTCGCCTTCGACGTATCCCCGCTCGCCATTGCGACCCGGCAGGTCGTGCGGCTGCGGCTTTACGTGCTGAGCCTGATGCCGATCATCGCCTCGATCGGCGATCGCGTGAGTCAGTTGCAACGTCTTAATGCAGTTACCCCTGCCCTGCAAAAATTGCTGGACAAGATGGGGGAGTGGATCGGGGACGGCTCTGCCGTCTCGGCCGAGACGCCGGATATGCTGCTGGGCGAGATCGCCGCGCAGGAGCAGGAAAATGAGCGGGATCTGGCCTGGGAGAGTATTCTCCGCACGGCCTTGCTGGCCCGCCTGGCCGAGGTGGTGAGCATGGTCCGGCATGCCCGGCTTATCCGGCATTACGCGATCGACGGGGCGGGGATTTCGCTGCCGCCGCGGCGGCAGGAACAGGAACCGGCACTGCTCGCTTCTCCGGTGCAGGTGCGCGATCATGGGATGGCGGCGCTTTCCGCCTTCGCCGCCGCCGGGATGCTGGTGCTCCTCTTGGTCTTCTGGATCATGACCGCGTGGCCGTTTGGAAGCGGGGCGGCGCTCATGGCCTCGATCGCCTGCTCGTTCTTCGCCAACGAGGACGATCCGGCACCGGCGATCGCGCAGATGCTCCGGAATGCGGTTATTGCCCTGACCTGCGACGCCATTTATCTTTTCATGATTCTTCCCCGGGTGGAAACCTTCACGGAACTTGTTTTGGTTCTGCTGCCGGCGGCGATGGTCATCGGCGTGCTGGCCGCGCGGCCGGAGACCTTTGGCACCGGGATGATACTGGGCGCATTCGGGTCCACGAACCTTGCCTTGGGTAACGGATACAAGGCGAATTTCGTCGATTACGTGAACAACAGCCTCGCCATGGTCATCGGCCTTGCCACGGCGCTGGTGATGATACGCGTCATCCGCTCGGTGGGCGCGGCGTGGAGCGCGCGGCGGCTGTTGCGCGCCGGGTGGCGGGATATCGCCACTGCGGCGACCACGGATGGCGCATTCGACCGGACATATCTCGCCGGCCTCATGCTCGACAGGCTCGGCCTGCTGATGCCAAGGCTGGCCACCGTCAGCGAATCGGCCGATCTCGCCGCGGCTGACGCGCTGGCCGATCTTCGGGTTGGTCTGAATGCGATTCGTTTGCGCCATGAGATGAAGTTTCTAAAGGAACCGGAACGCGGGCGGATCACGGCGGTCCTGGAAGCGATCGCGCGGCACTACCGGGGCGATCCGCTGCATGCGCCGGACGATTCCCTGCTCCGCCAGATCGACCAGGAGATCATGATGGCGGGAACGCTGCTCTCCGCGATCCATGATCGCCACCATCGCGCCGTGCTCATGGCGCTGGTCGGGCTGCGCGGCGTGCTTTTCCGCGATGCGCCCGCCCCCGTTAGCAATCTTGCGATGGCGGCATGATTGGTGAGATCGACGTCTATGGCGTGCTGCTCCCGCCCTTGCTCGTCTGGCTCGGCGTTGCCTATTTCGCCGCGATCCTGGTTCGCGCCGGTTTCGCCCGGCTTGGTGTGTACCGTTATGTGTGGCACCGGCCGTTGTTCGACCTGGCCGTACTGGTCATTCTGGTGGGAGCCGTCTCCGCGCTCGCGGATCGGTTTTTTTAACGATAAAAAACAACGGGGACCATGAAACTCGTCCAATTTCTCGCGCGTTTTGTCGTCACGCTGGTGGTGGCCGCCGTCGCGGCCGTCGTCGCATGGCAGCTTTGGGACTATTATATGCTGGCGCCCTGGACGCGGGATGGGCGCGTCCGCGCCGACGTGGTCCAGGTCGCGCCGGATGTCTCGGGCCTCGTTGCGCAAGTCTATGTCCAGGACAATCAGGCGGTGCGCGTGGGGCAGCCGTTATTTCAGATCGATCCCCAGCGCTTCGAGCTTGCCGTGCGGCAGGCGGCCGCCAACCTGGCCAGGGCCAAGGCCGCGATGGTTCAGGCGATGGCCGATGCGGCAAGGGTGAACGGGCTCGCCGGCAATGCGGTATCGGCCCAGGTACGGGATCAGATGAACAGCAACGCGAAACAGGCTGAAGCTGCTTATGATTACGCGGTTACCGATCTTGCGGTGGCGCAGCTCAATCTCGATCGCGGCACGGTTCGCGCGCCGGTCAACGGCGTCGTAACCAATTTCGGCATGGAGCCTGGCGATTACGTCGCGGCCGGCAGCCCGGTCGCCGCGCTGGTAGACACCGACTCGTTGCATGTCGACGGCTATTTCGAGGAGACCAAGCTGCCAAGAATCGGGATCGGCGATCGCGCACGGATAACGCTGATGGGCGGCGGCCCGCCAATCTTTGGGCACGTGCAGAGTATCGCCGCCGGCATCGTGGATCCGGAGCGCTTGGAGAGTCCTGATCTCCTTGCCAACGTGAATCCCACATTTACCTGGGTGCGGCTTGCGCAGCGGATTCCGGTGCGCATTCATCTCGATCGGATTCCGGCAGGGGTCCGGCTCGTCGCGGGTCTCACGGCCACCGTGGAAATTGAGTGCTCGAACGCACCGGAAACTGCCGGAAACGGCTTCCCCGGCTTCCTCGGCGGCCTGGAACTCTCGCGGTGCCAAAAATAATCTGTCTGCTCCGATGGCAAGCCACGGTAACGGCTCCGGCTACGGAGCGGAATGATCGCGACGGTATCGGGGGAGGAATGAGAAGGATCGGTGAATCGCCGGGGGATCGACGGTGAATCGTCGGGGGATCGACGAACATCGTCATTGCTTTCACGGAAAATCGGCGTATGGTCGCCGCACGTCATCAAGCGCGGACCGCCAAGCCCCATCTCCGGCGCGGCGGGCGGGAAATTCGGCAACGGAGGGCGCAGCATGATCGAGCGGCGGCCGCGTGCCGAGTTGGGAGGTGCCAGCCATGGCTGGCTGACCACGCGGCACCATTTCTCCTTCGCCTCCTATAGGGACCCCGCGCGCATGAACTGGGGCGCGTTACGGGTGTGGAACGACGATGAGATCGCGCCCGGCGCCGGCTTTCCGCCGCACCCTCATGCGGATATGGAGATCATCACATATGTGCGGCACGGCGCCGTCACCCACCGTGACAGCCTGGGCAACAGCGGCCGCACGGCGGCCGGCGACGTGCAGGTGATGAGCGCGGGCAGCGGAATACGTCATGCCGAATACAATTATGAATCAGAGCCGACCACGCTGTTCCAGATCTGGATTCTCCCGCGCGAGCGCGGCGGCGCGCCGTCCTGGGGCAGCCGGCCGTTCCCCCGTGCCGACCGCGAGGGCCGATTCGTGCCGCTGGCGAGCGGCTTCGCCGCGGATGCCGAGGCGTTGCCGATCCGCGCCGATGCCAGGGTGCTGGGTGCGACGCTGCCTGCCGGCCACACGGTGGAATACACGCTCAGCCCCGCCCGGCACGCCTATCTGGTGCCGGCGCGCGGCGAGGTCACGGTGAACGGCGTGCTTATCGGCGAGGGTGACGGCGCCGCGCTCACCGGAGAGACCGGCCTGAGCGTGACCGCGCTCCAGGATGCCGAGGTCGTGCTCGTGGATGCGGCCTGAACGAGCCAACCCCAACCAACAATGGAGCGGAGTAACGCGATGACGAAGGTTCTGGTGCTGTATTATTCGAGCTATGGCCATGTGGAGGCGATGGCCAACGCCATTGCGGAAGGCGCGCGCGAAGCCGGGGCCGAGGTGGATATCCGCCGGGTTCCGGAACTGGTGCCCGAGGAAGTGGCGCGCGGCAGCCATTTCAAGCTCGACCAGCCGGCCCCGTTGGCGCGGGTGGACGAATTGCCCGGATATGACGCGATCATTGTCGGCACCGGCACGCGCTATGGCCGTGTCTCATCGCAGATGGCCAATTTCTGGGATCAGACCGGCGGGCTGTGGGCGCAGGGGAAACTGGTGGGCAAGGTCGGTTCGGCCTTCACCAGCACCGCAAGCCAGCATGGCGGGCAGGAGACAACGCTGTTCTCGATCATCACCAACCTGATCCACCACGGCATGGTGATCGTCGGCCTGCCTTACACCTATCAGGGCCTGCTCGGGGTGGAGGAGGTTGCGGGCGGCACGCCTTATGGCGCCTCGACCCTGACCGGGGGCGACGGATCGCGCCAGCCGAGCGCGAACGAACTCGGCGCCGCGCGCTTCCAGGGCGCGCATGTCGCCCGCATCGCCGCCAAGTTGCACGGCTAACGCGCGACCGGTTCAGATTGACGCGATCATGCGTCAATCTGAACTGGCAAATGGCTTTGCCCCTACTGAACCTGCCCTTCCACCGCCTCGCAAAATTGACTCGCGCCGGAATCTGCGGACATATAGCCGTAGCCAGGCACGCCTGACGGCGGATAGGAAGAAACGCGATGGACCCTCTTGCGGCGGCAGCCAACAAGCACGGCCGATTTCTTGAGGATTTCCGTGTGGGAGACTGTTACCAGCACTGGCCGGGACGCACGATCACCGAGGCCGACAACATCAATTTCAGCCTGATGACGATGAACCGCCATCCGCTGCACTGTGATGGTAATTTCGCTGCCAGGACGGAATTCGGCAAGCCGCTTGTCAACAGCACGCTCACCCTTGCCATCGTCACAGGCATGACCGTGGATGATGTCAGCCTCAATGCCATCGCGAATCTGGGCTGGAAGGAAATCCGCCTGCTCGCGCCCGTATTCCCTGGCGATACGATCTATGCGCGGTCGGAAGTGCTTGATGTGCGGAAAAGCGCCTCGCGCCCCGGCCAGGGCGTGGTTACCACGCGAACCGAGGGGATAAAGGCCGATGGGACGGTCTTCCTGACGTTCGAGCGATCCGCGCTGGTCCCAAGCCGCCCTTACGACGGCGCGGCGGCATAAGGCATCGGGTTCAAGCGTCCTGAAAAGGATGCATCGGCTTGGAGGGAAAGGACAATGAACGAGATGCGCGATCCTGGTGCCGCGGTGGCAGGCGGCAGCGATATCCCCGATCCGGCGGGGCGGCTTGCTTCCTTTGCGGCGTCACTGCGTCTTGAGGAGATACCGGAGCGGGTCCGTATCCGCGCCGCCCATCATATTCTTGACGTGGTTGGCATCGCCTGTGTTTCCACGCGCTATGATTTCGCACACCGCACGCTCAGCGCGATCTGCCCGCTTGCCGGTCCAGGCGATGTTCCGGTGCTGGGAACCGCTGTCCGGCTGCCGCCACGGGATGCCGCGCTGGTGAATGGCCTGTTGTGCCACGCGCTCGATTTCGACGATACGCATCTTGGCGGGGTCATCCATCCTTCCGCCAGCGTGTTCCCCGCGGCACTTTCCGCCGCCTTGATGGCGGGCGCTTCGGGCGCCGCCCTGCTGACTGCCTATATCATCGGCGTGGAAGCCGCGACCCGTATCGGTGCGGTGGCGCGTGGCGCTTTTCATGATCGCGGTTTTCATCCCACCAGCGCGGTCGGCGTTTTCGGTTGCGTGCTGGCAGCAGGCAGGCTGGCGGGCCTCACGGCCGGGGAGCTTGCCTCGGCACAGGGCATCGCCTTGTCGATGGCCTCCGGTACGTTTGAATTCCTTGAAGACGGGGCCTGGAACAAGCGTCTGCACGCGGGGTGGGCTGCGCAGGCGGCCATCACCGCCGCCGCGCTCGCCCGGCAGGGCTTTGTCGGCGCCACCAGCCCCTATGCCGGCCGCTTCGGTCTCTACAACATGTTTGCGGCGGGAGGGCTGGCGCAGCGGGACCTCTCGATCGCCACCGCCGGCCTTGGCGAGTGTTGGGAAATCGAGCAGACGGCCATAAAACCCTATCCCGTCTGCCATTTCACGCATGCCTGTATCGATGCCGCGCTGCTGCTGCGTGAGGCCGGGCTGCGGGCCGACGATGTCGAGTCGATAACCGCGGCGGTTCCCGCACAGATCATCCCCATCGTTTGCGAACCCCAGGCCAATAAGCGGCGCCCGTCCAATTCCTATGACGCGCAATTCAGTATTCCCTTTCTGGTTGCGGCGGCGCTGGTCCGGGGGCAGCTCACGCTCAGTGAGATTGAAGCCACGAACGATCCGGAAATCCTTGCGGTAGCAGCACGAGTCGGTTACGAAACGGATCCGAATTCGCCGTTTCCGCGAACCTATTCCGGCGAGCTGATTGTGCGGACCAAGGACGGGCGGACGCTGCGCCAGCGTGAGGAAATCAATCGTGGCGCTCCCGAGCGCCCGCTGTCCAATGATGACATCATCGCAAAATATCGCACAAACGCCGCGCTCGCGTTATCGCCGGAGGTTGCCGAGCGGATCGAGGCGGCGGTGCTTGGCCTCGCCGCGGCGCCAAGCGCACGCGATCTTGCCAACCGCTTCACCGCCTGAAAAATTGAAGGTACAGAGCCTATGACCGCCAAGTCCACAAGTTCGGGTACGGATATGGAAGCGCATGAGCGCCTCATTCTCGAATCAGTGGAGCGGTTTCTCGATCGCCACGTGCGGCCGGTGGCGATGAAGCTTGAACATGCCGACACATACCCCACCGAGATCGTCGAGCGGATGAAGGAGATGGGACTGTTCGGCGCGATCATTCCAACCGAATACGGGGGGCTTGGTCTGCGGCCGAGCGTTTACGCCCGCATCATCGAACGGATTTCCGTTGTCTGGATGTCGATTGCCGGGATCGTCAATTCCCATCTCATCATGGCCCGCATCGTGGATCGCATGGGAACGGCGGAGCAGAAATCGGAGTTCCTGCCGCGATTCGCGACCGGCGAGCTTCGCGGCGGGCTTGCGCTAACGGAGCCTGGTTGTGGAACCGATCTTCAAGCCGTTCGCACGGTGGCCAGGCGGGACGGGGAGCATTACATCGTTAACGGCACCAAGACGTGGATTTCCAACGGGATCGAAGGCGGCTGCTTCGCGCTGCTCGTGAAAACCGATCCGTCGGCCGAGCCGCGCCACAAGGGCATGAGCATGCTGCTGGCTGTCAAGGGGCAGGGTTTTCGGGTCGGGCGCAAGCTCGAAAAGCTCGGTTACAAGGGGATCGATTCCGCGGAGCTTGTTTTTGAGGATTACAAGGTCCCTGTCAGCCGGCTGATCGGCGGCAGGCAAGGCAACGGCTTGCAATGCGCGCTTTCTGGCCTGGAACTGGGGCGTATCAATGTCGCCGCGCGCGGCGTCGGCGTCGCCCAGGCGGCGCTCGACGAAGCGGTCCGCTATAGTCAGCAGCGCCAGACTTTCGGCAAGCCGATTTATGATCATCAAGCCATAGCCTTGAAGCTAGGCGACATGGTGACGCGGGTCACCGCGGCGCGGATGTTGACGGAGGCGGCCGCCCAGGCGCTGGACAGGGGTGAACGCTGCGACTTCGAGGCTGGTATGGCGAAACTCTTCGCAACCGAGGCGGCCATGAAAAACGCCGCGGAAGCGATGCGGATCTTCGGCGGATACGGCTACAGCAAGGAGTTTCTGGTCGAGCGTCTCTATCGTGACGCACCGCTTCTGGTTATCGGGGAGGGGACGAACGAAATGCAGCGTCTGATCATTGCCAAGCGTCTGATCGAACGCAACCGGATCTAGACCGGTGCGGACGCTACCAGGAGCAACCCCGCTGCCGCTCTCCGGGGTAACTGTGCTGGCAGTGGAACAATACGGCGCCGGTCCGTTCGGCTCGATGTTTCTTGCCGATATGGGCGCCGAGGTGATCAAGATCGAAAATCCGGCCGAGGGCGGGGATGTGGGGCGATATGTCGGCCCCCACCTGTTCGGCCCGGGTGATTCACATTTCTTCCAGGCCTTCAACCGCAACAAGCGCAGCATCACGCTAAACATCAAATCTCAGGACGGCATGCGCATCTTTCGAGACCTCGTCCGAGGTGCCGATGCCGTGCTCGACAATCTGCGCGGGGATATTCCGGCAAAGCTCGGCCTTACCTATGCAAATCTCGCGGAGATCAATCCGGCGATCGTTTGCGCGCATCTCTCCGCGTATGGGCGCGAAGGGCCGCGCGCCAACTGGCCTGGTTATGACTATCTGATGCAGGCGGAAGCGGGCTATCTCAGTCTCACCGGGGAGCCGGACGGTCCTCCCACCCGATGCGGCATTTCACTGGTTGATTTCATGACCGGCATCACGGCGGCCCTGGCGCTGGTTTCAGGCATCGTCGGCGCGCGGGCCACCGGGCGCGGTTGTGATGTGGATGTCTCGTTATTCGATACGGCATTGCAGAACCTGAACTACCTGGCGGCGTGGTATCTGAATTCCGGCCATGTGCAGGGCCGGGAACCCCGTTCCGCGCATCCTTCCCTCACCCCATCGCAGCTTTATAAAACGGCGGATGGTTGGATATTTCTAATGTGCAACAAAGAGAAATTCTGGCCAATTCTCGCGGAGCGGATCGGGCGGCCCGATCTGGCGGCGGATGGGCGCTTCACCACCTTCGCTGACCGCCTGGCCAACCGTGAGGCCCTGACGGAGGAACTCGATGCCGTGCTCTCCACGCGCGCCACGGCCCACTGGCTTGAGCGGTTCGGCGGCACGGTGCCGGCCGCGCCGGTATACGATATAGCCCAGGCGCTGGATAATGCTTATACGCGCGAATCCGGGCGTATCGTGAACTACACCGCGCGCGACGCGGAGCGGACGATGACCATGCTCGGCGCGGCGGTAAAAATAAACCAGGAATCGCCGCCTTGCCGCGCGGCCCCGCCTCTCGGAGCGGATACGGAGGAAATTCTGGCGCGGATCGGGGTGACACCGGCACAGCTGGAGCAGCTTCGCGCTCACGGGGTGATTTGAACGTTAGGCCAGGGTGAGCGCCAGGGCGATGGGCAGGAAGACCAGCCCCGCCATATTGCCGATGAGCACGATGGAGGCGACCTTGTCCGGCTCCTGATGGTAACGCTCGGCGAAGATGTAGTTGAGCACCGCGGGGGGCAGCGCGCCGAAGATCAGCAGCAGCGCGCGCTGCTGTGGTGGCAGGGGGATGAGCGCCAGCACTGCCCAGGCCAGCCCCATGCCCAGGACCGGCCGCAGAACCGCCCCAAATATGCCGATTCCCACCGCCCGCAGCCGCGTCTCCGCCGTGCGCACGCCCAGGGCGAAGAGCATCAGCGGAATCGAGATGTCGCCCAGCATCTTGGCCGAGACGAGCAAAGGCGGCCAGAGATGGATGCCGGAAAAGGCGATGGCGAGACCGGCCACGCCCGCCTGGATGGAGGGTGAACGCCAGATGGCGGAAAAGCGCGCCTGCCGGTCGAGCAGCCAGATGCCGAAGGAGAATTGCAGCGCGTTGGAAACGAGAAAAGTGATCACTGCCGCCCCCAGAGCCGCCTGGCCGAAGGCAAGCATGGCAACGGGCAGACCCAGATTGCCGCAATTATTGAACATCATGGGCGGCACCAGGGTGCGCGGGTCCATGCGCAGCAGCCGGGCGATGAGCCAGGCCGCCGCGCCGCAGCCGGCGATGACGAGGAAGGTAGCCATCGTCAGGCCGGCGAAGCCGTGCATGTGGAAATTCCGGCCCGCCATTACACTGAACACCAGGGCCGGGGTGAATACATCCACGTTGAGCCGGTTGGCGGCGGAGAGATCCGGCTTAAGCCGCCGCCCGCTGGCATAGCCGATGGCGCTGACGGCGAGGAGGGGAAACAGAACGTCCAAAATATGGCTGACAAGGGGCGGCATGATCGTTCCGAGGGAGGGGCTTCCCGCGCTTTAGCGCATGATCGCGCCAACCTGAACCGATCGCGCGCCAGAAACCGGACGGAAAACCGCGCGGCGCGCAGGTCATGAAACCTAACAAGACCATGTAATCGCGGTTATTTATCCTGGCCAGCCAGCTCGCTGACTTGAAGGAGAGCCCCCGTCCCCAAGATCCGTCTCGTCATGAAATCAATTCAAGGGGGGGTGGAATGCCATATATTCTGCTTTGGCTGTTGGGCGTGCCGCTGCCAATCATCATCATTCTTCTTCTGTTCTGGCACTGAGCGG
>JAJYAF010000410.1 GCA_021779655.1 Pseudomonadota bacterium | reverse complement strand
GCGGCGGAAGTGCAGTTGGAATTCATGGATCCGGCGGAGGAGGGTGACGGCGGTGCTCTGTTCCCGACCGGCAGGATTGTGGACACGCTTGAGGTGCCGGGCATTGGCAATTTTCGGGCAACCTTCATCAATTCCGGAATTCCAACGATATTTCTTGAAGCGGACGCGCTGGGTTATAATGGGACGGAGCTGCAGGACGCGGTGAATGGCGACGCCGCGGCACTGAAGCGGCTGGAGACCATCCGTGCCTACGGCGCGGTGAAAATGGGACTGATCTCCAAGCCCGAGGATGCGGTTTTGCGGCAGCACACGCCAAAGCTCGCCTGGGTGGCCGGTCCGAAAGCCTACACAGCGTCAAACGGCAGGAAAATCGCGGCAGCCGAAGTGGATTTGCTGGTGCGGGCGATGTCCATGGGCAAGCTCCATCACGCGATGATGGGCACCGCATCCGTGGCCATCGCCACGGCGGCGGCGATTCCCGGTACACTGGCGAACGAAGCGGCCGGGGGCGGCGAGGGCAAGACCGTGCGTTTTGGGCATCCTTCCGGCGTGTTGCGCGTCGGCTCCGAGGCAAAACAGGTGGACGGTTCCTGGGTGGTAGCCAAGGCTGTCATGAGCCGCAGCGCGCGTGTGCTGATGCAAGGCTGTGTCTGGGTGCCGTTCGAGGGGTAGAAGCACCGAAAGCGCTGTTCATACCAGCCCGCCAATTCATTGACTCTATCAGAACAGGTGGCGGGCTGGTATAAGGCTTTGATTTCGCGCGCGGCCGCCCCGCCAACCCCGCGCGCATACCAATCCGCATTTTTGCGGATTGGTATCAGACGCCGATATCCCGCTTGTCAGGCCCGGGCGAGGCGTTTCGCGTTGAGCACCAGGAGGCGGCGGTCTTCCGGGGTGCAAGCACGGTAGAGCCGGACAAGGGCGAGTTCATCACCCTGCAGGGAACCGGCCTCGCCCGAGACGAGATAGCCGAGCGAGGTGTTCAGCACCTTGGCGATTCGTTCCATATTCTCGCGAACCTGGCCGGCGCGGTCGGTTTCCCATTGCGCGATGGCGGAGCGGGAGACGCCGAGTTTGGCCGCGAATTCGTCCTGCGTGAGATTTGCGGCGAGGCGCAGCGCCCGGATCCGGGCGCCGACCGATTCTGTGGAGGGTTGTTTCTTGGGTGGCATGGGCAACATACTAACAGCATGCGGGCGCTGACACTAGGTTAGTATCGCTTGACATAAACGGTTAGTTAAACTAACACCTTCCTTGTTGTTAACGTGCAAGGGAGAGATTGCGATGCCGCAAGCAAGGGTATGGAGCGAGGTGGCGGACCGGACAATTCGGGAAATGCGCACATCCGGCGCTACCTGGGCCGTCATCGGCCGCACGCTGGGGTTGTCCCGCAATACGGTTATCGAGCGCGGCCGCCGGTTGCGCGCCGAAGCGCCGCCACGCCAGGCCGCCATCCAGGAACCTGCGATATCCGAGGATCCAAATCGCCTGCCGCTGCGCGCCGGCCACCCGATCACGTGGTCGCTGTTGACCGATCTTCCTTATCCAGAATGAATACAAGCTTTCGAGCGCTATAACCAATCCGGTTCGTTTCGCAATTTCAGTATCCTGCCGGACATATTCCCGGCAAGACAGGCGGAACGTGGTTATTACCAATTCATACCAGCCCGCCAATTGATTGACTCTTCCGGACAGGTGGCGGGCTGGCATAAGGCTTTGATTTCGCGCGCGGCCGCCCCGCCAACCCCGCGCGCATACCAATCCGCGTTTTCGCGGATTGGTATCAAGGCTTATATTTTTTAGGTATCGTGCCGGCCAGATTTTCGGCAGGCGGCCAAAACGTCATTATTACTAACTTAGTCCCTATATTTTTCGGCCAAGCCGGGCTATAGGCAACTAACACGCATTATCGTATGGCAGCCATGTCCTTCATGGCATGCGGGCTTGGCCGCCGAGACCGGCCAAAAAAATACCAAAAACGTTGCAATAATTCCGCGTTGTTGGCCGGCGCTTGCATCCCACCAGCTTTGCGCCCGACCGGTCAGTCTCGAAACTAACCGGCGTCAGTGGCGCGGCGGAAAATCCGGCGGGCGTTTTTCGGCGAAGGCCCGCAAGCCTTCCGCATAATCTGCCCCGCAAAACGCCTCGCGCCGGATGGCTTCCAGGCGCTCGGCTTCGCTGGGCAGCAAAGGCGAGGCCAACGCCAGGGCCTGGGCCTGGGCTTTGTAGGCGGTAATCGCCAGCGGAGAACGCGTGGCGATCAGCCGTGCCATCGCATAGGTTTTCGCTTCCAGCTCGGCCGCCGGGACGAGCATGTTCAGCAGTCCGAGCGCCGCGGCGCGCTCGGCACCGATAGGCTCGGCGGTGAAGAACATCTCGTTGACGATATTGAGCGGCAGTCTGGCGAGAAATCCCTGAATGCCGCTGGCATTATAAGGCAGCCCAAGCCGGGCCGGGCTGATGGCGAAGGCCGCGTCCTGATCGCCGGTCACGACGTCACAGGCCATCATCAACTCGCAGGTGCCGCCCCAGACGGCACCGTCCAGCATGGCGAGGACCGGGGCGCGAAACTCCCGCACCGCGCGCACCAGCCGCCGTAAAGGGTTGTCGTAAGGCACTGGGTCCCGGCCGGGGGAGGGTAGCTCGTGGATATCGAACCCCGCAGACCAGGTCTTGTTCTTAACGTCATTGCGCAGGATGACGGCGCGCACATCCTCGGTTCCGAATTGCGCCAAGGCGGCGAGCACTTCCCCGACGAGTTCCCGGCCCAGTGCGTTGCGCCGCTCATAATGAGCAAGGCGGATGATCGCGATTGTTTCCAGCCGCTCGATTTTGATGAATGGCATGGCAAACCTCCTATGGCATTGCTGGGCAAGGCGCGTGGCTTTGCAGAGAAACGCTACCTTTGGCTCGTCAGGCTATTTCGGCAAATCTTATCTTGCCGCATCGTTTTCTAACCTGCCAGGCGCAGCGGCGCCGCCGTTACGTTTTGCAACGTGGCCAGATCAAGACCCGGCACCATGTCGCGCACGATAAAGGCACCGTGCTCCACGTCGATAACAGCCAGGTTGGTGTAAATTCGCGTCACGCAGCCATGAGCCGTCAAAGGATAAGAGCAGGATTCCACCAGACGCGGCGCGCCCTCCTTGGTCGTATGTTCCATCACGACCCAGATGCGCCTGGCACCCACAGCCAGATCCATGGCGCCGCCCACGGCCGGCACCCGGCTGCTGGCGGCGACC
>JAJYAF010000409.1 GCA_021779655.1 Pseudomonadota bacterium | reverse complement strand
ATCGGCGCGGAGGGCACGCTCGGCATCATCACCGCCGCCACCCTGCGGCTCTACCCCGCGCCAAGCGCCCAGGCCTGCGCCCTGGCGGGGGTGGCGGATGTCGCGGCGGCGCTGGAGCTGTTCACGCGGCTGCGCCATCAATGCGGCCCCGCGCTCACTTTATGCGAGTTCATCGACGGCCCGGCGATGCAGCTCGGCGCCGCCCACACCCCCGGCGGGCGGCTGCCCTTTGCCGCGCCCGCTTATGTGCTGCTCGAACTCTCAGCCCTTGATGCCGCCGCCACCCCCGCCGCCACGCTGGAGCGCCTGCTGGGCGAAACCCTGGAATCCGGCCTCACGCAGGATGTTGTCATCGCCCAGTCCACGCGTGAGGCGCAGGGGTTCATCGCCATGCGCGAGGCTGTGCCGGAGGGGGAATTGCGCGAGGGCGGCGCGGTCAAGCACGACATCGCGGTGCCTCTGGCCGCCATCCCCGAGACCGTCGCGGCGATCGAAGCCCTGGTGGCGGAAAAATACCCCGATTGCAGGCTGAACGTGTTCGGCCATCTGGGCGATGGCAATCTGCATATCAACATCCGCCCGCCGGCGGGCCAGACCCTCGCCAGCCTCGCCACCCGCAAGGCGGCCATCACCGCCGATGTCGAAGCCCTGGCGGTGGCCCGCGGCGGCAGCTTCTCCGCCGAACACGGCATCGGCCAGTTCCGCCTCGCGGGCATGCGCGCGCATAAATCAGCGGTGGATCTGGACCTCATGCGCGCCCTCAAAGCCGCGCTGGACCCGCAAAACCTCTTCAATCCTGGCAAGCTGCTGCCAGAGAAGGACCATATCTGAATGAACTCCCCCCCACGGCTGACGGATTTTCCCTCCCAGACCTACGACAAGCTCCGCTACGGCGACACCGACCGCCAGGGCCATGTCAACAACGTCGCCTTCGCCACTTTTCTGGAAACCGGCCGCGTTGCCTTGCTTGAGGCCGCGGGCCGGCGCCTTACCGAGCCAGGCTTCAACTTTGTCCTGGCGCGCATCACCATCGACTATCTGGCCGAGATCCATCTGCCGGGCACGGTCGAGATCGGTTCAGCCGTCAAAACCATCGGCAACAGCTCGGTCGCCATAACCCAGGCCCTGTTCCAACGCGAGAAATGCGTGGCCACCTGCGAGGCTGTCGTGGTTCAGGTGGACCCGGCAACCAGCCGCTCCGCCGCGCTCAGCCCCTCATTGCGCGAGTCGCTGAACGCGCTGCTGGTGCCCGGCTCTAAACCCGCACCAGACCGATAATGGTGGTCTGCGGCGGCATGTTGGGCAGCAATGTCGGCCAGCGGGTCGCCGGCGCATCAAAACTGGCGGAAGGCGTGGCGCCTGGATGGCGCACCGCCGCGAAAATCGTCCGGTTATCAAAACCAACGCCGCCCATCGCCGCACCAACCGGCGCGAGATAAGCGGTTGTGAGCAGATAAGGGCTGGGCCCGGCGGTCTGCATCACAAACAACCCGTCCGCGCCCTCGCTGGTGTCGCCGCCCTGGTCGGTGCCGATCCACAGCTCACCCGTGGCGGCCAGATTCAGCGTGCGTGGCTTGCGCAGCCAGCCGCTGGAGCCCGCCACATAGTCCGTGCCCGCCGTGGTGGCCGGGTTGCCTGCGGCCAGAACCACCTTTCCGGCAAAATTTTTCGCGGTCACATCGCCGCCCGGCGGCATCAGCGCCACGATATGCCCGTTGCCGTCCCCCGCGCGCGGGTTGAGCGCATCGGGCGCCGTGCGGGCGGGGTTTCCGGCGCAGGCGAGGTAGATCGTCCCTCCGTCCGGGCTGATGGCGATTCCACCCGGCGCATCAAAGGCCGAGCCTCCGGCATCGGCGGCGGCGTTCACCGCGCCCACCAGACCCGGAATCGTACCCGGCAGATCGAGCCAGGCAACACCGCCGGCGGTAATCTGGGCCACTGCCAGCGTGCCTGAATCCAGCGCCGTGCCGCCGGTTGCCGCGGCGGCGATAAAGCGGAACAGATACCCGCCTGGCGCATCCTGGCTCATGAAAATAACCGCCCGGCCGTCCTGCGTTGCCGTGGCGGCGATCCCCGCGCGCGCAAAACGCCCCAGCGCCGTGCGCTTCGCCGGTATCGACCCCGGATGCAGCGCGTCCAGCTCGCTCACCCAGCCAAAGCGCGGCGCCTGCGCCGGGTCGCCATAGCCATAACCCACCCCCGCGAGGCGCTTCAGCCAGGGCGCGGCATGGCCCTCGGCCAGCAGTACACTGCCCCAGGGGGTGGCGCAGCCCGCCTGCGGCGCCAGCAAGCCCTGCACGGTACTGCCGATAACCGGCGCCACGGGCCCGGTGATTTCGCAGAGCGTGCCATCCGTAATGCGGCGCGACTGATAGCCGCCATCAACCGTCACCCAACGGCCGGACATGTATTGCAGGTTCAGTATGGTCGCGCCCTGCAACCGGCCGGCCACGGCGGGATTATCAACCCCGCCGGGAAAAACCATGCGCGCCGGCGCCGCCGGGTTGGCCACCACCATCACCAGCCGGGGAATACCATCCTGCGCCGGGGGCGGGGAGATCATCGCGGCGATCACGCCGTCATAGGGAAATTGCGCCCGGGCCTGATCCGCGTTCAGCGCGTCCGGGTTGAACGGCGGCGCATTGGGCAGCACGGCATCGCCCCAGCGGATCATGACAATGCGGTTGAACCCTTCGCCCACCGTATCGTCGAGCTTGGCGGCCTGCGCTCCGCTCCCCGTTGCGGCGGGGGCCGCGGGTGCGGAAGCGCTGGTAACGCCCAGCACGGATTGCGCCCGCGCGCTGGCGAGAGAGACTGTGGCGAGTGAAAGGCCGTTAAGCAAATCCCGCCGTTTCATGGGCTAAAACCCGCTGCCGCTGCTGGGGCCACCGGCCGGGGCGCCGCCGAGGCTGCTGGCGCTTGAGCTGGCGCTGCTGGTGTCCGCCGCGGCTCCCAGCGGGTTGTAGCTGCCAACCCCGCCGATCAGCTGGCGGATGAAACTCGGCTTGCCGCCCGGCACCGGCGTCTGCGCGCCATCCATCGCGACATACACGCGATTCTTCACGCCTGCGTCGGGTTCACTGTCCACAGATCTGGATGAGATAGGAAAGGCCTATGTCGGTGCGCTGGCCGAAGAGATTTCTTCGCCGGAAAAATATTCCGAGGGCACACGAGTGTCGGTCACAATCAACGCTTACGAACGCAACCCCAAAGCTCGCGCAGCTTGCATTGCACACCACGGCCATAT
>JAJYAF010000408.1 GCA_021779655.1 Pseudomonadota bacterium | reverse complement strand
TCTGGACCGAAGCCGGTATCGCCTGCGAATTCCATAATTTCGCGCCGTTCGAGGCGCTGCTTCGACCCAGCCAGCATTCCGGCGAAGCGGAAATCGACGCCACGGCCTTGCTCGACTGGTTGCGGCGAGAAATCCTCCCGGCGCCGGCCGGCAGTTGCGCGCTGCCCTGGCCCGGCGCCCTCAAGTCGCCGCAATGGGAGGAAAAATTCATCAGCTTCGGTGAGGCGCCCTATCGCGCCGGCGTGCTCTGCCAGCCGCACGGAGGCGCCGAACTCGCGCTGCTCATCGGTAATTCAGGCGGCAATCCCCGGCACGGCTTCGCGCGCTTCGGCACCCATCTCGCCCGCCGCTTGGGCGAGGCCGGCATCGCCTCGCTCCGCTTCGATTTTGCCGGCCTCGGCGACAGCATCTTTCTTGAGGACGGCGTTGACACGCAAAGCGATGTCTTCCGGCAGGACCGCGAAGCCGATTTCTCGGCCGCAATCGACCGGCTGCGCCTGGAAGGCTTCTCGCGCTTCGCGGTGCAGGGCCTGTGCTCCGGCGCCTACCACGCCGTGCGCGCTGCCGCCGCCGATCCCCGGATCGAAGCGCTCAGCGTTGTCAATCTGCCCGGGTTCACCTTGCGCATGGACCCGCCCGGCCCGCAAAGCATCGCACGGAAAACCCTTTGCGGTTTCCTGCGCCAGGGCACGCGCGCGCAATTCCTGTTCAGCGCCGCGGATACCGGCGCGAGGCAATTCGAACGTCATTTCGGCCCGCTCGGCCAGGACCTTGACGGTCAACCCGGCATCGAGGCCGAATTCTCGGAATCTTTCGACCATGAACTGACCGAGCACTGGATGCAGACTATCGCCATTACCAAGATCATCCGATTCCTGCGCCATCCCTCGGCGCAACCCATGTCCGGACTGGTCCGGAACGCGTTTCAAAGGAGCACCAAATGACCGTCCGCGATACCATCCTTGCCATGATCGGCGACATCGCGCGGCAGCAGAAAAAGCAGCTTGCGCCGCTCACCGACGATACGGAACTACTGCATAGCGGCCTGGATTCGCTCTGCCTCGCCATCATCGTCGCCGGCCTCGACGACGAGCTGGGGCTCGACCCGCTTTCTTCCGCAGGCGAGGACCGCTTTCCCGTAACCATTGGTGATTTCATTAAACTTTACGAGGAAGCCTGATGCGTCTGTCGCTGCTCGACCGTACGCTTGCCGGTACGCCCGCCGGCGGTGCGGACCGTATCGTTTCCGATGCGGAAACGGGCCTGGCACCGCGCGAGGCGGGCAGGATCGCCGATATCGGCAGATATCTGGACCGTAACGTCATGATCCGCACGCACCGGCAACTGCCCGCCGTATGCGCGCTGCTGGCACTGGACGGCATCGCCCGCAGGCTGCTGCTCTGTCCGCCCGATGTCAAGGACTCCCAGATCACCGCCATCGCCGCGGAAGGCGAGGTGGAGATCATTTTAACGGAGGCGGATTTCAGGCAAAGCCCGGGGGAAGCCCCGTTCGACTCGCCGCGCGCGCCACCTGTCGATACAAAATGGATCCTGTTCACCTCGGGAACTTCCGGTTTCCCAAAGCTGGTGGAACACAGTCTGGAAAGCCTCACCGCGCCCTTGTCCGGCGTCGCCGCTACCGGCCAGCCGATATGGAGCACTTTTTATGATATCCGCCGCTATGGCGGCCTTACCATCCTTCTGCGCGCGCTGCTCTCCGGCGGCGCCATGGTGCTTTCCGATGCCGACGAACCGGTCTCGGATTTCCTGATGCGCCTCGGCCATCGTCGCGTCACCCATATTTCCGGCACACCCTCGCACTGGCGCCGCGTGCTGATGAGCGGCGCCGCCGCCGCCATCGCGCCTGGCTATATCCGGCTCTCCGGCGAAATTTCCGACCAGGGCATCCTGGACCGGCTGGCCAGAACCTATGCCGGCGCCTCCATCGTTCACGCCTTTGCCTCCACCGAAGCCGGCGTCGTTTTCGCGGTGGATGACGGCAAGGCCGGATTCCCGAAATCCGTGTTGGAGCCCGCCTGTTCCCGGCCGGAGGTTAAAATCAAGAACGGCACGCTGCGCGTCCGCTCCAATGCCACCGCCGCCCGCTATCTCGGCAGCGTGAAGCGCGAGCTGATGGACGATGAGGGGTTTGTCGACACCGGCGATTTGGTCGCGCTGCGCGACGGCCGTTACTTCTTCAACGGCAGGCGCGAAGGCGTCGTCAATGTCGGCGGCCAGAAAATCCACCCGGAAGAGGTCGAGGCCATCATCAACCGGCATCCGCAGGTTTCCATGTCCCGCGTCTGGGGCCGAGGCAACCCGATCACCGGCACGCTGGTCGCGGCCGACATCGTTTTGGCCGCTTCCGCCGCCAACGAGGATTTCAGCCGTATCCGCGGCGAAATCCTGGAAGAATGCCGGCGGGAGCTACGCCCCGACAAGGTCCCCACTTTGATCAAGCGTGTCGACGAAATCGCGACGCAGGCCTCCGGCAAGATCGACCGCCGCCATGCGTAACATTATCGTCACCGGTGGCAGCCGCGGCATCGGCCTTGGCATCGCCCGCAAGCTCGCAGGCTCCAATCACCACGTCATCACCGTCGCGCGGTCCTCCAACGATGCGCTGGAATCAGCGATCGCCGAGGTGGAAACCTCCCGTACCGGAAAGATCAGCTGCTTCCCGCTGGACCTTTCAAAAATCGACGATCTGCGGGAGGCCGCGCGCGAAATTCGCAAAACTTTCGGCCCCATCTACGGTCTCGTCAACAATGCCGGCCTCGGCACGCCGGGCGTGCTGGGCAATATGGCGGAAGCCGACATCCTCCGCCTCACCCAGCTCAACATCGTATCGCCGATGGTTTTCACCAAGCATGTCCTGCGCTCCATGCTGGTTCAGCGGTCAGGTCGCATTGTAAACATCTCCTCCATTGTCGCCATCACCGGCTATCAGGGCATCTCGGTTTACAGTGCCACCAAGGCCTCCATGCTGGGCTTCACCCGCTCCCTCGCGCGGGAGGTCGGCGGCCTGGGCATCACCGTCAACGCCGTATTGCCAGGCTTCACCGATACCGAAATGACCGGCGAAATGGGCGAAAAGGAACGCGCGAGGGTCGCCAACCGGGCCGCCCTGAAACGCCTCACCAATATCGCCGATATCGCCAACATGGTCGATTATCTCGTCAGCGACCAGGCCGAAGGCATCACCGGCAGTTCCCTGGTCATTGACGCCGGGGCCACGGCCTGACCGGTCTCATCCAT